>NZ_PUGA01000002.1:0-132574 GCF_003236725.1 Pantoea sp. ARC270 | reverse complement strand
GCTCAGCTGGTTAGAGCACAGCACTCATAATGCTGGGGTCACAGGTTCGATTCCCGTCGTAGCCACCATCTTTTTTTGCGGGAGTGGCGAAATTGGTAGACGCACCAGATTTAGGTTCTGGCGCCGCAAGGTGTGCGAGTTCAAGTCTCGCCTCCCGCACCATTTCATTATTCGGCAGCGTGGATGGGATATCGCCAAGCGGTAAGGCACCGGTTTTTGATACCGGCATTCCCTGGTTCGAATCCAGGTATCCCAGCCAATTTTGATGATTCTCGATGCTGAGAACGGACGAATGGGATATCGCCAAGCGGTAAGGCACCGGTTTTTGATACCGGCATTCCCTGGTTCGAATCCAGGTATCCCAGCCATCATTAAAATGCAGTACAATTTGGCTACGTAGCTCAGCTGGTTAGAGCACAGCACTCATAATGCTGGGGTCACAGGTTCGATTCCCGTCGTAGCCACCATATAATTGGGGTGTCGCCAAGCGGTAAGGCACTGGTTTCTGATACCAGCATTCCGGGGTTCGAATCCCTGCACCCCAGCCATACAAAGACAATTTGAAAAACACCATTATTGGGGTGTCGCCAAGCGGTAAGGCACTGGTTTCTGATACCAGCATTCCGGGGTTCGAATCCCTGCACCCCAGCCAAATTGCACAACAGGCCCGCTTTTGCGGGCTTTGTTGTTTTTGTCGTCTGCCTTTCTGACGGCTGACCCACACTGCGGCGAGCCAGACCGCCTCTCTGTTACAATCCCAGCGCGTAGCGCAGCACCTGCCGCTTCAGTACCCCGGAATGTTCGGCGGCGATCAGGCCGAGATTTCGTGCAAACCGCAGCGGAGCCAGCTGATTGCTGAAGGCGAAGTAGAAGAGATCCATCCCCCCCTGCATCAGCATGTTGTCGCGGCGGCGCTTGCGGTGATAACGCTGCAGCACCCGCTCAGAGGCCCACTCTTCCGCTGCGTCGCGCGCGCTGACCAGCACATCAATCAACGCATCAATATCGCGATAGCCCAGATTGACGCCCTGCCCGGCCAGCGGATTGATGGTGTGCGCCGCATCGCCAACCAGCGCCAGCCCCGGCAGCACATACTGCGAAGCGTGACGGCGCACCAGCGGGAAACTGCCCGCCGCGTGGGCTTTAAAACGTCCCAGCCGCGCCGGGAAGTGACTGGCAATCTCTTTTTCCAGCTGAGCCATCGGCATCGCCTGAAGCTGACGGACTCTTGCCGGTGCGTCATACCAGACCAGCGAGGCCCGGTTGTCATACAGCGGCAAAAAGGCGCGTGGCCCCTGAGGCGTGAAGTGCTGCCAGGTGGCATCGCCTGCCGGATGTTCACAGGTCACGCTGATCAGTAAACAGGACTGCGCATAGCTCCAGCCATGAATCCCGATGCCGGCCATCTGCCGCACCTGCGAATTGGCCCCATCGGCGCCGATTACCAGCCGGGTATGCAGCGTCACGCCATCGCTCAGGTCGACGCGCCAGCCGCCGTTTTCCGGCTGCAGATTTTCCAGCGTGGCCGGGCAGTAGCAGGTCACATCCCGCGACTGCATCTCTTCCCACAACGCGCGCTGAAGAACGCTGTTCTCGACCATGAAGCCCAGCTCCGGCAATCCCAGCGAGGCGGCATCGAAACTCACCTGCGCCGTCTGCCACTCCCAGGTTTCCAGCCTGCGATAAGGGGCGCTTCGCATCGCTTCCACACGCGGCCAGACGCTGAGCTGCTTCAGTAACGCCACCGAGGAGGAACCGATCGCTGAAATGCGCAGATCGGGATCGCTGTCGGCATCAAAGGGGGCGGGCTCGGCGCGTTCAATGACCGCCACGCGGAAACGCTGCTGCGTCAGTCCACAGGCCAGCGCAGCACCTACCATGCCTCCCCCGACAATCACCACATCAAACTGATTATCCTGCATTGCTTCTATCCTTCTCTTATTGCCGTCCGCCTGCGCAACACGGGTCTGAATACAGCAAAGTGTACCGGAAAACCGGATAGCTGACAGAAAAGCCCGCAGGCTGGTCACAACCGCATCAAAGCATTACAATACGCGCCCCGCACTTCACTGCACTGAATCAATGGCTAGCGCGATGACAAAAAAACTGCATATCAAAACCTGGGGATGTCAGATGAATGAGTATGATTCATCGAAGATGTCTGATCTGCTGAACAGTACGCACGGCTATACGCTGACCGAGGTCGCTGAAGAAGCGGATGTTCTGCTGCTTAACACTTGCTCTATCCGCGAAAAAGCGCAGGAGAAGGTTTTCCACCAGCTGGGGCGCTGGAGAAAGCTAAAAGAGCGTAACCCGGATGTGATCATTGGCGTGGGCGGCTGTGTGGCGTCACAGGAAGGAGATCATATTCGTCAGCGAGCGCCCTGTGTGGACATCGTATTTGGCCCGCAGACCCTGCACCGCCTGCCGGAGATGATCAACACCGTGCGCGGCAGTAAAAGCCCGGTGGTAGACATCAGCTTCCCGGAAATCGAAAAGTTTGACCGCCTGCCGGAACCCCGCGCAGAAGGTCCGACAGCCTTTGTCTCCATCATGGAAGGCTGCAACAAATATTGTACGTTCTGCGTGGTGCCTTACACCCGTGGTGAGGAAGTAAGCCGTCCGTGTGACGACATTCTGCTGGAGATTGCTCAGCTGGCGGCGCAGGGCGTGCGCGAAGTGAACCTGCTGGGTCAGAACGTCAACGCCTGGCGCGGTGCTTCCTTTGATGGCGACACCTGTACCTTCGCTGAGCTGCTGCGCCTGGTCGCCGCCATCGACGGTATTGACCGCATCCGCTTCACCACCAGCCACCCGATTGAGTTCACGGATGACATCATCGATGTCTACCGTGATACGCCGGAGCTGGTGAGCTTCCTCCATCTGCCGGTGCAGAGCGGCGCAGACCGCATTCTCACGCTGATGAAACGTGCCCACACAGCACTGGAATATAAAGCGATTATCCGCAAGCTGCGCGCGGCGCGTCCCGATATTGAGATCAGCTCTGACTTCATCATCGGTTTCCCGGGTGAAACCCAGCAGGATTTCGAGCAGACCATGAAGCTCATCGCCGACGTGAATTTCGATGTCAGCTTCAGCTTTGTCTACTCAGCCCGTCCCGGCACGCCCGCCGCTGACCTGCCGGATGATGTCAGCGAGGAGGAGAAGAAGCAGCGTCTGTGGATCCTGCAGGATCGCATCAACCAGCAGGCGCAGGCGATCAGTCGCCGCATGCTGGGCACCGTGCAGCGTATTCTGGTTGAAGGCATCTCCCGCAAGAACGTCATGGAAGTCTCTGGCCGCACCGAAAATAACCGCGTGGTCAACTTTGAAGGCTCACCTGAGATGATCGGCCGGTTTGTGGATGTTGAAATTGTCGATGTCTACACCAACTCCCTGCGCGGCAGGCTGGTGCGCACCGAAGATGAGATGGGCCTGCGCATGGCACAGAGCCCGGCGTCTGTGATTGCCCGCACCCGCAAAGAGAATGACATCGGCGTGGGTCTCTTCCAGCCGTGATACCGGCTTTATTGTGCGGCAGCGCGCCTCGCGCTGCCGCCAGTTTCACATTGCGACACTTGCTTTCTGAAGCTGTTGCCCAAATATCTCTCCTTAAGCTTGCGCCCAGGCGTTACGGCATAAATAATTTCGTTATGGTGCATCCGGTTAAGCTCAACGGTGCGTCAGACACACCCCATAACTGGCCCTGAGTGACCCAAAGGATTCGTTTGAATATCGAAACTCGTGAAATCGCCCTTGAACCGGCTGATAACCGTCGTCTGATGAGCCTGTGCGGGCCGTTCGATGACAATGTGAAACAGCTTGAGCGCCGACTGGGTATTGAGATCAATCGTCGCGACAACGTCTTTAAACTGGTTGGACGCCCGCTGTGCGTCAATGCCGCCGCCGATATCCTGAAAACGCTCTATGTGGATACGGCGCCCGTGCGCGGCGACATTCCGGATATCGAGCCGGACCAGATTCATCTCGCCATCAAAGAGAGCCGGGTGCTGGAACAAACCGCCGACAGCGTGCCGGAGTATGGTAAAGCGGTCAACATCAAGACCAAACGTGGCGTTATCAAACCGCGCACGCCGAACCAGGCGCAGTACATCGCAAATGTCCTCGACCACGATATCACCTTTGGTATCGGCCCGGCCGGTACCGGTAAAACCTATCTGGCCGTGGCCGCCGCGGTGGACGCGCTGGAGCGTCAGGAGATCCGTCGCATCATGCTGACCCGCCCGGCGGTAGAAGCGGGTGAAAAACTGGGCTTCCTGCCCGGCGATCTGAGCCAGAAAGTCGACCCCTATCTGCGCCCGCTCTACGACGCGCTGTTTGAAATGCTCGGTTTCGAGCGGGTTGAAAAGCTGATGGAGCGCAACGTCATTGAAGTAGCCCCGCTGGCCTACATGCGTGGTCGTACCCTGAACGATGCGTTTATCATTCTTGATGAGAGCCAGAACACCACCATCGAACAGATGAAGATGTTCCTGACGCGTATCGGCTTTAACTCCAAAGCGGTCATTACCGGCGATGTGACCCAGATTGACCTGCCGCGCCACGTTAAGTCCGGCCTGCGTCACGCCATTGAGGTGCTCTCTGATGTGGAGGAGATTAGCTTCAACTTCTTCCACAGCGAGGATGTGGTTCGCCATCCTGTCGTGGCCCGCATTGTCACCGCCTATGAAGCCTGGGAAGCGGCCGATCAGACCCGGCGTGACCAGCAGGCTGAAGAGCGCAAACGTGAAGCACTGGCGGCGCAGAGCGCAACCCAGGAGAGCAAATGAGCGAGGTGATTCTCGACCTGCAGGTCGCCTGTGAAAACAGCGCAGGGTTGCCGGATGAAAGCCAGTTTCATCGCTGGCTCTCGGCGGCGGTTGCCCCTTTTCAGCCCGACAGCGAAGTCACCGTCCGTCTGGTTGATGAAGCCGAAAGTCATGAGCTTAACCTGACCTATCGCGGTAAAGACAAGCCGACTAACGTGCTCTCCTTCCCGTTTGAAGCCCCGCCGGGTATTGAGCTGCCGCTGCTGGGCGATCTGATCATCTGCCGTCAGGTGGTTGAGCAGGAAGCGGCTGAACAGGGTAAAAGCGTGGAGGCGCATTGGGCCCACATGGTCGTGCACGGCACGCTGCATCTGCTGGGATATGACCATATTGATGACGACGAAGCCGATGAAATGGAAGGGCTGGAGACCGAGATAATGCTTGCTCTTGGGTATCCTGATCCGTACATTTCGGAGAAAGAAGACGCCTGAATCCCGCATTCAGGCTATCCGGCTGTCAGTGCATGTGGCTGACAGCCCCCATTCCTCACCAGAGAGATCTTTAAAAACCGCCATGAGCGACGACCATTCTCAAAACAGCGATGCACCCAGTAGTAAAAAGGGATTTTTCTCCCTGTTGATCAACCAGCTTTTTCACGGCGAACCCAAAAACCGTGATGAGCTACTGGAGCTGATCCGCGACTCGAACAACAAAGAGCTGATTGACCAGGACACCCGCGACATGCTCGAAGGGGTACTGGATATTGCGGAGCAGCGCGTGCGTGACATCATGATCCCGCGCTCGCAGATGATCACCCTGAAACGGAATCAGAGCCTTGAAGAGTGTCTGGATGTCATCATCGACTCCGCGCACTCCCGCTTCCCGGTGATCAGCGAAGATAAAGATCATGTGGAAGGTATCCTGATGGCGAAAGATTTACTGCCGTTTATGAGCAGCGAATCTGAACCTTTCAGCATTGAAAAAGTGCTGCGTCCTGCGGTGGTGGTGCCGGAAAGTAAGCGTGTGGATCGGATGCTGAAAGAGTTTCGCTCCCAGCGTTACCACATGGCGATCGTGATTGATGAGTTTGGCGGCGTCTCCGGCCTGGTGACCATTGAAGATATCCTGGAACTGATCGTCGGTGAGATTGAAGATGAGTATGACGACGAAGAAGATCGTGATATCCGTCAGCTCAACCGCCACACCTTCACGGTGCGCGCGCTGACCGCCATTGAAGATTTCAATGAGGTGTTTGGCACGCAGTTCAGTGATGATGAAGTCGACACCATCGGGGGCCTGGTGATGCAGGGCTTCGGCCATCTGCCTGCGCGCGGTGAAAGCATCGAGATTGAAGGTTACCAGTTCAAGGTGGCGATGGCGGACAGCCGACGCATCATCCAGGTTCATGTGACTATTCCGGAAAACGCGCCACAACCTCAACTGGAAGACGAATAAGTCTATGGCTTTCGCCTCACTTTACCCGCGTCAGCGGGTTCGCCTGCTGCTGGCTTTAATTACGGGTGCGTCTGGCACCCTCGCCTTCTCCCCCTACGATTTCTGGCCCGCCGCACTGCTGTCACTGTGCGGTTTACAGCTGCTGACCCTTAACCGTTCCACTCCGCAGGCCAGCGCCATCGGCTTTGTCTGGGGGCTGGGCCTGTTTGGCAGCGGCGTCAACTGGGTTTACGTCAGCATCGCCACCTTTGGCGGTATGCCCGGCCCGGTGAACGTGTTTATTGTGGCGCTGCTCGCCGCCTATCTGGCGCTCTATCCGGCCCTGTTTGCCGGTGTGCTGAACCGCCTGTGGCCCCGCACTTCGCTGTGGCGACTGGCGCTGGCCGCCCCGGCGCTGTGGCAGATCACCGAGTTTCTGCGCGGCTGGGTGCTGACCGGCTTTCCGTGGCTGCAGTTTGGTTACAGCCAGATCGACGGACCGCTGAAGGGTCTGGCACCGCTGGCGGGCGTTGAAACCCTGACCTTCCTGCTCATGGTTATCGCCGGGCTGCTGGCTTATGCCCTGCAGCAGCGCAATGTCAGAAGTCTGATCGCCGCGCTGCTGCTGCTGGCGCTGCCGTGGCCATTGCGCTACCTCCAGTGGGTTGAGCCGATGCCCGAACGCACCGTCGAGGTGGCGCTGGTTCAGGGCAACATTCCGCAATCCATGAAGTGGGACCCGCAGCAGCTGCTTAACACGCTGCGCATTTACACCGGTCTCAGTCAGCCGCTGATGGGCAAAGCGCCGATCATTATCTGGCCGGAGTCAGCGATAACCGATCTGGAAAGCAACCAGCAGCCCTTCCTGCGTTCGCTGGATGATGAGCTGCGTCAGCGCGGCAGTTCGCTGGTCACCGGAATTGTTGACTCCCGGCTGGAGCAGAACCGCTATCACGACTACAACACGGTCATCGTGCTGGGCGGCAAAGCGCCGTACAACTACTTCAGTGGCAACCGCTACCAGAAAAATCATCTGGTGCCGTTTGGTGAATTTGTGCCGCTGGCCGATCTGCTGCGTCCGCTGGCTCCGTTCTTCGATTTACCGATGTCCGCGTTCAGCCGGGGCAACTATCTCCAGCCGCAGCTCAGCGTGGCGGAATATCACCTTACCACGGCGATCTGTTATGAGATCGTGCTGGGTGAACAGGTGCGGGCCAACTTCCATCCCGATACGAACTTCCTGCTGACCGTTTCTAATGATGCCTGGTTTGGTCACTCGATCGGCCCGTGGCAGCATTTCCAGATGGCGCGGATGCGGGCGCTGGAACTGGGTCGTCCGCTGTTGCGCAGCACTAACAATGGCGTCACGGCCGTAGTGGATGCGAAAGGCGATGTGGCGTCAATTCTGCCGCAGTTCACCCGCGATGTCCTGACCAGCAAAGTCACCCCGACCCAGGGGGAAACGCCCTACGCGAAAGCGGGCGTCTGGCCGGTGTGGTCACTGACGCTGCTGGCTGCGGTAATTGCCCTGCTGCGTCGCCGTCGATAACCGCCTGGATGCCGCAAGGCCAGCTGTGAGATCCAGCCAGCGCAGGAAACACGGCCAGGCAAAAACCGCCCTCTCTGACACACCCGACCCGCGTCGTCCATGGCGCGGGTCGCTTTCCACTTCAGCCCCTGTTCCCTGCGCTTTCATCTGACGCTTTACTGCCAGATTCATCCGCTTCAGGTGTGTCAGCCTTCTGAGGCTTCGTTTTTTATTTCTTTCTCCCCGATATAACTCACTCTCCTGACCGCATACTCTGCTGCCTTTCTCGCTCTTAACCGCTTTCTGGCACGATGATTGCTAAATATTTCAGTGTTTTTCACAAACAGGCTGATTGCAGGCGCTGACAGCGAGCCGGTTGCACCAAAACCATCCGCACCGCTGCACCGTTACCGCGCAGTGCGGGATATTTGCCTTTTTTTGGTGCGTATCACCTCGCAAAACAGAAACTTTTTTGTTTCATTGCGTTAACAATCCGCTATGTTAGTGACTCTTCTGCGCCCGTTTTCAGCGCAGAAAGAGCCCGGACGCAGCAAAAAACAGACACAACATCATAATCAGCGCAGGTTATAGCCTGTGCCTTTTTCATACGAAGGAGTTGGAACATGCAACTACGCAAAGTGGCATTATCTCTTCTGCTGATCAGCGCAGCGGCGGGAGCGGCCCAGGCGGAAGATCTCAGCGGCACCCTGAAAAAGATCAATGACAATGGCGTTATTGTGGTCGGGCATCGCGAATCATCAGTTCCCTTTTCTTATTATGACAACCAGCAAAAAGTGGTGGGCTATTCACAGGCCTATTCCAACGCCATCGTGGACGCCATCAAAGCAAAACTGAATAAGCCGGATCTGCAGGTCAAGATGATCCCTATCACCTCTCAGAACCGTATTCCGCTGTTGCAGAACGGCACCTACGATTATGAGTGTGGCTCGACCACCAATAACCTTGAGCGCCAGAAACAGGCAGCCTTCTCTGACACCATTTTTGTCATCGGCACCCGTCTGCTGGTGAAGAAAGGTGGCCCTATCAAAGATTTCGCTGACCTGAAAGGCAAAACCGTCGTTGTGACCTCCGGCACCACCTCTGAAGTGCTGCTGCATAAACTCAATGACGAACAGAAAATGGATATGCGCATCATCAGCGCAAAAGATCACGGCGACTCTTTCCGCACCCTGGAAACCGGTCGTGCCGTGGCCTTTATGATGGATGACGCGCTGCTGGCTGGCGAACGCGCGAAAGCGAAAAAACCGGACAACTGGGAAATCTTAGGTACGCCGCAGTCCAAAGAGGCCTATGGCTGCATGCTGCGTAAAGATGATCCACAGTTCAAAGCCCTGGTGGATGAAACCATCGCTAAAGCCCAGACCTCCGGTCAGGCTGAAAAATGGTTCGACACCTGGTTTAAACAGCCGATTCCGCCTAAGAACCTGAACATGAACTTTGAACTGTCTGAAGACATGAAAGCACTGTTCAAAACGCCGAACGATAAAGCACTGAATTAACAACAAAATACCCAATGGATTTCAGGTTGCATCACGGTGGCCAGAGTGAATCCCGATGCGCTTACGCAGGTAAGTGATTCGCGTGAATCAACGCAGCCAGCAACATGGCAGCCAGAAAGACGGCGGGTATAACAAGGGCAGCCCGGCTGCCCTCTCGATTGCTGAAACCGCGGCATGGACAGACAGACTGACACGGGTCGTTCCCCTGCGTCAGAAGATAAAACGCCGTTCATCAATCTTCAGGGTAGCTTCGCTACCCTTTTTTTCCGGAGCTCGTTATGGGTATCGATTGGAACTGGGGCATCTTTCTCGAACAGGCCCCGTTCGGTAACACGACCTACCTTGGCTGGCTGTGGTCCGGTTTTCAGGTGACGATTGCTGTCTCCTGCTGCGCCTGGATTATTGCCTTCTTTGTGGGTTCATTTTTCGGCATTCTGCGCACCGTGCCTAATCGCCTGCTGGCCACCATTGGCACCTGCTATGTCGAACTGTTTCGTAACATCCCGCTGATCGTCCAGTTCTTCTTCTGGTATCTGGTCGCACCTGAACTGGTGGGCGAGAAGCTCGGCATGTGGTTTAAGTCGGAGCTGGATCCCAACATTCAGTTTTTCCTCTCCTCCATGATCTGTCTTGGCCTCTTTACCGCGGCCCGCGTCTGCGAGCAGGTCCGTGCTGCCATTCAGTCACTGCCGACCGGGCAGAAGAATGCGGGTCTGGCGATGGGATTAACCCTGCCGCAGACCTACCGCTATGTGCTCCTGCCGAATGCGTATCGCGTGATTGTCCCGCCGATGACGTCGGAAATGCTGAACCTGGTCAAGAACTCGGCTATCGCCTCCACCATTGGTCTGGTCGATATGGCCGCACAGGCGGGCAAACTGCTCGACTATTCGGCCCATGCCTATGAGTCCTTTACCGCCATTACGCTCGCCTACGTCGCGATTAACCTGGTGATTATGTTGTTGATGAGTCTGGTCGAGCGCAAAGTCCGGCTGCCAGGCAATGCGGGAGGCAAGTAATGTACGAGTTTGACTGGAGTTCCATTGCTCCCAGCCTGCCCTATCTGCTCAACGGCCTGGTGATTACGTTTAAAATCACCCTGACCGCCGTGGTCTTCGGCATTCTGTGGGGCACGCTGCTGGCGGTAATGCGTCTGTCGAGCTTTAAGCCGATCAGCTGGTTCGCCAAAATTTATGTCAACCTGTTCCGCTCCGTGCCGCTGGTGATGGTGCTGCTCTGGTTCTATCTGGTGGTGCCGAGTTTTCTGCAGCAGGTGATGGGCCTGTCGCCCAAAACCGATATCCGGCTGATTTCAGCCATGGTCGCTTTCTCGCTGTTTGAAGCGGCTTACTACTCTGAAATTATTCGCGCCGGCATCATCAGTATTTCACGCGGCCAGGGTAACGCCGCGCTGGCGCTCGGCATGACGCCGTGGCAGTCGATGAGACTGATCATCCTGCCGCAGGCGTTTCGCGCCATGGTTCCGCTGTTACTGACCCAGGGTATCGTGCTGTTCCAGGATACCTCACTGGTCTATGTCTTAAGCCTGGCGGACTTCTTCCGCACCGCGTCCACCATTGGTGAGCGCGACGGTACCCAGGTGGAGATGGTTCTGTTTGCCGGTCTGGTCTACTTCGTGATCAGCCTGAGTGCATCGCTGTTGGTCAGCTATCTGAAAAGAAAAAGGACGGTTTAAATGATTAGCCTGAAAAATGTTTCTAAGTGGTATGGTCACTTTCAGGTGCTGACCGACTGCTCAACCGAGGTCAAAACCGGTGAAGTGGTGGTGGTGTGCGGGCCGTCCGGCTCCGGTAAATCGACGCTGATCAAAACGGTTAACGGACTTGAGCCGATCCAGCAGGGTGTGATTGCGGTGAATGGCACCGAGGTGAACAACAAAAAAACCAACCTGGCGCAGCTTCGCAGTCAGGTTGGCATGGTGTTTCAGCACTTCGAACTCTTCCCTCACCTGAGCATTATCAACAATCTGGTGCTGGCGCAGGTGAAAGTGCTGAAGCGCGACAAAGCGGCCGCGCGGGAGAAGGGGCTGAAACTGCTGAAGCGAGTGGGTCTGGCCGCGCATGCTGAGAAGTTTCCCGGTCAGCTTTCCGGGGGCCAGCAGCAGCGTGTGGCGATTGCGCGGGCACTCTGCATGGACCCCATCGCGATGCTGTTTGATGAGCCGACCTCCGCACTGGACCCGGAAATGATCAATGAAGTGCTGGATGTCATGGTCGAACTGGCCCAGGAGGGGATGACAATGATGGTGGTAACCCATGAGATGGGCTTCGCCCGCAAGGTAGCCAATCGCGTCATCTTTATGGATGAAGGGAAAATTATCGAAGACACCAATAAAGATGACTTCTTTAATAATCCGCAGTCTGACCGCGCCAAAGATTTCCTCGCCAAAATCCTGCACTAATCCCGGCCATTATGCGGGTCACCACCGGTGGCCCGCCTCACGCATGCGATGACGCTATCAGGGTTCAAAAGGCTGACGCTGAAACTGATCGTGGCCGCACTCCGGACAGCGTGACAGCGTTTCAGGCGTGTAGATTGCCCGGGTAAACTGGCACTTTTCACACACCAGATTCCCCAGCCCCACCACTTCCCCGCTCTGATACACCCCATGATGATGCAGATCCTGGAAGACCTCGCGCCACTCCAGCTGACTCTTATCGGTAATATCTGCCAGCTCTTTCCAGACGCTCTCACGGATAATGCGCATAAAGAGCGAGTCCGCGACCGGTTCTTCGACGTCGCTATAGCTGCGCGCAAACTCTTCCAGATCGCGTCGGACCGCGCGCAGTACCTGATCAATCTCCTCTTCCGTCATATCGTTGCGCGCCAGCAGCTGGCTTCGCCGTCCGTCAATCAGCGCATCCGGGTTACGATCGCCCTGACGCAGACGGTCGGTCAGTACGGCCAACGACTCGCGATATTCCTGAGCCACTTTATTCATTTTGTTCTCCTTTTATGCAGACTCTCGCTGAATTAAGTTTAGTCGCAATGTTGCTTTTGCCGTGTCGTCTGTACAGGGAATTACAAAAGGGTGAAGGTTCTGACGCTTTCGGCAGAAATCGCGCCAGCAAAAGTGGGAAGTGTTGTTGATATGCGGCCTTATGGGTATGCTATGCGGATCTTAAAGCCAGAAAAATGTTATTCACAAAGGACCACAGGCAGCCATGCAAGAGCAATACCGCCCGGAAGAGATTGAATCCCGTGTGCAGCAACACTGGGATGAAAACGAAACGTTTAAAGTGACTGAGCAGGAAGGTAAAGAAAAATATTACTGCCTTTCAATGTTGCCCTATCCTTCTGGGCGCCTGCACATGGGCCACGTTCGTAACTACACCATCGGCGACGTAATCGCGCGTTATCAGCGTATGCTCGGCAAAAACGTACTCCAGCCGATTGGCTGGGATGCTTTCGGCCTGCCTGCAGAAGGCGCAGCGGTGAAGAACAACACCGCGCCAGCCCCGTGGACCTACGACAACATCGCCTACATGAAGAACCAGCTTAAACTGCTGGGCTTTGGCTATGACTGGAGCCGTGAACTGGCGACCTGCCAGCCTGAGTATTACCGCTGGGAACAGTGGTTCTTCACCAAACTCTATGAAAAAGGCCTGGTCTACAAAAAAACCTCGGCGGTGAACTGGTGCCCGAACGATCAGACCGTACTGGCTAACGAGCAGGTGATCGACGGCTGCTGCTGGCGCTGTGACACCAAAGTTGAGCGCAAAGAGATCCCGCAGTGGTTCATTAAAATCACCGATTATGCGGAAGAGCTGCTGAACGACCTGGATACGCTGGACGAGTGGCCTGAGCAGGTCAAAACCATGCAGCGTAACTGGATTGGTCGCTCAGAAGGCGTTGAAATCACCTTCGACGTGGCTGACAGCGAAGAGAAAGTCACTGTCTACACCACCCGCCCGGATACCTTTATCGGCGCCACCTATGTGGCCGTGGCCGCAGGCCATCCGCTGGCGACCCAGGCGTCGGTGAACAATCCGGCGCTGGCCGACTTTATCGCTGAATGCCGCAACACCAAAGTGGCTGAAGCCGATATGGCGACCATGGAGAAGAAAGGCATGGCGACCGGCCTCTCGGTTGTCCACCCGTTGACCGGCGAACACCTGCCTGTCTGGGTCGCTAACTTCGTCCTGATGGAATATGGCACGGGTGCCGTGATGGCGGTTCCGGCGCACGACCAGCGCGACTGGGAGTTTGCTACCAAATATGACCTGCCCATTAAGCCGGTTGTCCTTAACCTGGATGGCAGCATTCCTGACGTCAGCGCGGCGGCGATGACCGACAAAGGTGCCCTGTTCAACTCTGGCGAATTTAACAGCCTGGATCATGCGGCTGGTTTTAACGCCATCGCAGATACCCTGGCGGCCAAAGGCGTGGGCGTGCGTAAAGTGAACTACCGTCTGCGCGACTGGGGCGTTTCCCGTCAGCGCTACTGGGGTGCGCCTATCCCGATGGTCACGCTGGAAGATGGCACCGTAATGCCTGCACCAGAAGATCAGCTGCCGGTGATCCTTCCGGAAGATGTGGTGATGGATGGCATTACCAGCCCGATCAAAGCGGATCCGGAGTGGGCAAAAACTACGGTAAATGGCCAGCCTGCGCTGCGCGAAACCGATACCTTTGACACCTTCATGGAGTCCTCCTGGTACTACGCACGTTACACCTGTGCCGACTACAAAGAGGGTATGCTGGACCCGGCTGCAGCGAACTACTGGCTGCCGGTCGATCAGTATGTCGGCGGTATCGAGCACGCCATCATGCACCTGATGTATTTCCGCTTCTTCCACAAGCTGCTGCGTGATGCGGGCCTGGTGAACTCCAGCGAGCCGGCCAAACGCCTGCTGTGCCAGGGTATGGTGCTGGCTGATGCCTTCTACTACCTCGGCGACAACGGCGAACGCAACTGGGTTTCACCGGTTGACGTTGAGGTTGAGCGTGACGAGAAAGGCCGCATCGTGAAGGCCGTGGATAAGCAGGGTCGCGAGGTGATCTACGCGGGCATGAGCAAAATGTCGAAGTCGAAAAACAACGGCATCGACCCACAGCTGATGGTTGAGCGTTACGGCGCGGATACCGTGCGTCTGTTTATGATGTTTGCCTCACCGGCGGATATGACGCTGGAGTGGCAGGAGTCTGGCGTTGAAGGCGCAAACCGCTTCCTGAAGCGTGTCTGGAAACTGGTCTACGAGCACACCCAGCTGGGTGCGACCGTGGCACTGGATGTGGAGAGCCTGAACGATGAGCAGAAATCGCTGCGTCGCGACCTGCACAAAACCATCGCCAAAGTAGCCGATGATATCGGCCGTCGTCAGACCTTCAACACCGCTATCGCGGCGATTATGGAGCTGATGAATAAACTGGCCCGCGCGCCGCAGGAAAGCGAGCAGGATCGCGCCCTGATGCAGGAAGCGCTGCTTGCGGTCGTTCGTCTGCTCTATCCGTTTACCCCGCACGCCAGCTACGTTCTGTGGCAGACGCTGGGTGGCGAAGGCTCTATTGATGAAGCGACCTGGCCGGTTGCGGATGAAGCCGCTATGGTTGAAGATTCACTACTGGTTGTGGTGCAGGTCAACGGCAAAGTGCGTGGCAAAATCACCGTCGCCGCCGATGCAACACAGGAACAGGTTCAGGCACGCGCTGCCCAGGAGCATCTGGTGGCGAAATACCTGGACGGTGTGACTATCCGTAAAGTCATTTATGTACCGGGCAAACTGCTTAACCTGGTCGTAGGTTAAGTTCAGGAGGAACTGTGCGACATCCGATTATCAGGCTGTTTGTCATGCTGGCGGTGGTCATTACCGCCGGCTGTGGTTTTCATCCGCGTGGCACCACACAGGTGCCCAGCGAACTGAAAACCCTGATTGTTTCAACCGGCGATCCTTATGGACCCCTTGCGCGTACTGTGCGTCAGCAGCTGCGTATCAACGATGTCACTATTGTTGAAGACACTAAACAGAACCGCACCGATATTCCGACGCTGCGTCTGGGTCCTGAGGTGTCGGGGCGTAACACCGCCTCGGTCTTTATCAGCGGCACCTCTGCGGAGTATCAGCTGGTCATGACGCTAACGGCGCAGGTCCTGTTGCCGGGCAAAGGCATCTATCCTATCAGCACCACGGTCTATCGTTCATTCTTCGATAACCCGAACGCGGCGCTGGCAAAAGATGCCGAGCAGGATCTGATTACGCAGGAGATGCGTCAGCGTGCGGCCGAACAGCTGATACGTAAGCTGCTGACCGTGCATGCCGCACAGATCAACAACAAAGAGACCTTACCGGCGTCCGTGATTCCGGTGCCGGGCCAGGTTTCAAAGGAAGCGCCCACTTCCTCTGCCACCAGTCTGCAATGATCAGGATTTATCCTGAGCAACTCAGCGCGCAGCTCCGTGAGGGGCTGCGCGCCTGTTATTTATTAACCGGAAACGAACCGCTGCTGTTGCAGGAGAGTGCCGACGCCATTCGCGCCGCCGCAACCGCGCAGGGATTCCAGGAACATTTCAGTTTTACGCTGGATGCGCAGACCGACTGGGAAAGCCTGTTCGTCAGCTGCCAGTCACTGAGTCTGTTTGCCCAGCGTCAGACCCTCACGCTGCAATTCCCCGACAATGGCCCTAACGCCGCAATGGCCGAGCAGCTGGTTAAGCTGTCGCAGTTGCTGCACGCCGATATCCTGCTGGTCTGCCGGATGGCAAAGCTGACCCGCGCGCAGGAAAACAGCGCCTGGTTTAAAGCGCTGTCCGCCTCTGCGGTCATGGTGCCCTGCCAGACACCAGAGCAGGCGCAACTGCCCCGCTGGGTGGTGAATCGGGCCAGAGCGCTGAAGCTATCGGTGGATGACGCCGCCGTGCAGCTGCTCTGTTACTGCTACGAAGGCAATCTGCTGGCGCTTGCTCAGGCACTGGAGCGGCTCTCACTGCAGTGGCCTGACGGCAAACTGACGCTGCCGCGGGTAGAAGAGGCGGTCAGTGATGCAGCGCACTTCACCCCTTTCCACTGGGTGGATGCGTTACTGGCAGGCAAAAGCCGCCGCGCCCTGCATATCCTCCATCAGCTGGAGAAAGAGGAGAGCGAGGTGGTGATTCTGCTGCGTACGCTGCAGCGCGATATGCTGACGCTGCTGCATCTGCAACGTCATCAGGCACAGCAGCCGTTGCGCACGCTGATGGATCAGCAGCGGATCTGGCAGAATCGCCGCGCGCTGTTTACAGAGGCGCTGCAGCGACTCGACGCTGCCCGTCTGCAGCGCGCGATCCATCTGCTGAGTCAGATTGAGGTGACGCTGAAGCAGGATTATGGACAGCCGGTGTGGCCTCAGTTACAGACCCTGACGCTGCTGCTCAGCAGCCGGGCTTTTCCGACGAGTTTTGCGCATGTCTGAGTTGCAGGCGCTGTTTGGCGGCACGTTCGATCCGATTCATTTCGGCCATCTGCGCCCGGTTGAAGCGCTGGCGCAGCAGACCGGTCTGCAGCGCGTGACGCTGCTGCCCAATAATGTCCCTCCCCATCGTCCGCAGCCGGAAGCCAGTGCGGCCCAGCGGGTCGACATGCTGCGCTGTGCTATCGCCGGTTTGCCGCTGTTTGATATTGATACCCGTGAGCTGGCGCGCGATACGCCCTCCTGGACCGTGACGACCCTGGAGGCCTGGCGCGCCGAACGCGGTGCCGCCCAGCCGCTGGGATTTATCATTGGTCAGGACTCCTTACTGAGCTTAGCCAGCTGGCATCGCTGGCAGGATCTGCTGTCACTCTGTCATCTGCTGGTGTGCCAGCGGCCGGGCTATGCCACGCGCTTTGAGGCGCCGGAGATGCAGCAGTGGCTCAATGAACACCTCGCCGGCGATATCCGGCAGCTGCATCAGCAGCCTGCGGGCCATATCTGGCTGGCAGACACGCCGCTGTATAACATTTCGGCAACCGAAATCCGCCGCCGCCGCCATCAGAACCTGCCCTGCGACGACCTGTTGCCCCCGGCGGTGATCGACTATATCGACCGCGAAGGCTTATATCGCGACTGATCCGGGCATGCTATACTGCGCCGCTTAATTTTCTGGCTGCACTTTCCGGGCTCGCAGCCGGCCCGATACCATCAGATTCAGAGGGGAACCTTTTGCAAGGTAAAGCACTCCAAGAGTTCGTTATTGATAAGATTGATGATCTCAAAGGTCAGGACATCGTGACCATCGACGTTCAGGGCAAATCCAGCATCACCGATTTCATGATCATCTGCACCGGCACCTCTACGCGTCATGTGACCTCGATCGCAGAGCACGTTGAGCAGGAGTCCCGTTTAGCTGGCCTGATGCCGTTGGGCATCGAAGGTAAAAGCGCGGCGGACTGGATCGTGGTTGATCTCGGTGATGTCATCGTGCACGTGATGCAGGAAGAGAGTCGCCAGCTGTATGAGCTGGAAAAACTCTGGGGCTAATCGGTGAAACTGCAACTTGTTGCCGTCGGCACGAAAATGCCCGACTGGGTGCAGACCGGTTTCATGGAGTATCTGCGCCGCTTCCCGAAAGATATGCCACTTGAGCTGACCGAAGTCACCGCGGGGAAACGCGGCAAAAATGCTGATATCAAACGCATTCTTGAAAAAGAGGGTGAAGCGATGTTAGCGGCGGTCGGCAAAGGAAATCGCATCGTCACGCTGGATATTCCCGGTCATCCGTGGGAAACCCCGCAGCTGGCGCAGCAGCTTGAACGCTGGAAACTGGATGGCCGCGATGTCAGCCTGCTGATTGGCGGGCCTGAAGGCCTGGCCCCCGCCTGCAAAGCGGCGGCAGAGCAGAGCTGGTCCCTGTCAGCATTGACGTTGCCCCATCCGCTGGTGCGCGTGCTGGTTGCGGAAAGTCTGTATCGAGCCTGGAGCATTACGGCAAATCATCCTTATCATCGTGAATGACCGATCAGCCCACAGCAGACATGACAAGTAGCGGATGAAATTACAAAGCAACGCCTTTCGCGATTACAGCGCCGAACAGAAACTCTTTGTCCGTCGGGCGTTTTTCGCCTTCGTCGGTATTTTGCTGCTCTCTTCAATCCTGGTGGTGAACCTTTACCATCTGCAGATCCTTCGCTTTGATGATTACAGTACCCGCTCCAACCAGAACCGCATAAAACTGGTGCCTGTCGCGCCCAGCCGCGGCATTATCTACGATCGTACCGGCACGCCGCTTGCGCTGAACCGCACCATCTATCAGGCTGAACTGGTGCCGGAAAAAGTCGATAACCTGCAACAGACGCTGGAAAATCTGCGCCCGATCCTGGAGCTGACGGATGAAGATCTGGAAAACTTCCAGAAAGAGCGTAAACGCTCGCGTCGTTTTACCTCCATTCCGGTGAAAACCGCGCTGAATGAGGTGCAGGTCGCCCGTTTTGCGGTCAATCAGTACCGCTTCCCCGGCGTGGAAGTGAAAGGCTATCAGCGCCGCTACTACCCTTACGGTGCCACGCTGACGCATGTGGTCGGCTACGTCTCCAAAATCAACGATCGTGATGTGGCCCGCCTCGATAAAGAGGGGATCTGGCCAAATTACGCCGCGACCCACGATATCGGCAAGCTGGGCATCGAAGCCTATTATGAAGATCTCCTGCATGGCAAAACCGGCTTTGAGGAGGTTGAGGTCAACAACCGTGGCCGGGTCATTCGCCAGCTGCATGAGGAGTCGCCTCAGGCGGGCCGTGATATCTATCTGACGATCGATCTCAAACTGCAGCAATATATTGAAACCCTGCTGGCGGGCAGTCGCGCAGCGGTGGTCGTCAGCGATCCGCGCACCGGCGAAATCCTCGCCATGGTTTCTACCCCCAGCTACGACGCCAACTTATTTGTCGACGGGATTTCCAGTAAGGATTACCGCGGCCTGCTGGAAGATGAAAACCGCCCGCTCTATAACCGCGCGATTCAGGCTGCCTACCCTCCCGCCTCTACGGTCAAACCCTATGTCGCCGTCTCGGCCATGAGTGCCGGGGTGATTAACCGCAACACCAGTGTTTTCGATCCCGGCTGGTGGCAGCTTCCCGGTTCCGAAAAGCGTTTCCGCGACTGGAAGAAATGGGGCCATGGTCGTCTCAACGTCACCAAAGCGCTGGAAGAGTCTGCTGATACCTTCTTCTATCAGGTCGCCTATGACATGGGCATCGATCGCCTCTCTGAATGGATGAACAAGTTTGGCTACGGCAGCCGGACCGGTATCGACCTGCCGCAGGAGAGCGCCGGCAATATGCCGACCCGAGACTGGAAGATGAGACGCTTTAAAAAGCCGTGGTATCAGGGTGACACCATTCCGGTGGGCATCGGCCAGGGCTACTGGACGGCCACGCCGCTGCAGATGAACAAAGCGATGATGATTCTGATTAACGATGGCATCATCCGTGTGCCGCATATCCTGCGCGCTACCCGTGAAGGCCGGACGCTGGTGCCCTATCGCCAGCCGCCTGCCGCGCCGATTGGCGATATCCATTCCGGCTACTGGGAAATCGCCAAAGATGGCATGTATGGCGTGGCAAACCGCCCTAACGGCACCGCGCACAAGAGCTTTGCGGATGCGCCCTACAAAATCGCCGCTAAGTCCGGTACGGCACAGGTCTTTGGCCTGAAAGAGAACGAAACCTATAACGCCCACAGAATTGCTGAACGATTACGCGACCATAAGTTAATGACCGCGTTTGCTCCCTATGACAAACCTCGGGTTGCCGTGACCATTATTCTGGAAAACGGTGGCGCCGGTCCGGCTGTCGGCACCGTCATGCGCCAGATTCTGGATCACATCATGTTAGGTGATAACAATACAGTCCTGCCGGACGCCGCCCCGGTGCCGCCCGGTTATGAAGGTGAATAAACATGTCGATGCAAGATAGTCCGCAGAAACGATCAATCTGGATGCGCATCCACATCGATCCGCTGTTTATGCTGATCATCCTCGGCCTGCTGACCTACAGCGCCGTGGTGATCTGGAGTGCCAGTGGTCAGGACCCGGGCATGATGGAGCGTAAACTGGGTCAGATCGCGATGGGCCTGGTGATCATGATTGTGCTGGCGCAGGTGCCGCCGCGTGTCTATGAAGGCTGGGCACCTTATCTCTATATTGTCTGCGTGATCCTGCTGGTGGCGGTAGATGCCTTCGGTCAGATCAGTAAAGGCGCACAGCGCTGGCTCGATCTCGGCTTTGTCCGTTTTCAGCCCTCGGAGATTGCCAAGATCGCGGTGCCGCTGATGGTCGCGCGCTTTATTAACCGTGACGTCTGCCCGCCGACGCTGAAAAATACCGGTATTGCGCTGGTGCTGATCTTCGTGCCTACCCTGCTGGTGGCCGCGCAGCCCGACCTCGGTACCTCCATCCTGATTGCCGCCTCGGGTTTGTTTGTGCTGTTCCTGTCAGGGATGAGCTGGAAACTGATTGGCGTGGCGGTGCTGCTGGTGGCCGCCTTTATCCCGATCCTGTGGTTTTTCCTGATGCACGACTATCAGCGCGATCGCGTCATGATGCTGCTCGACCCGGAAACGGATCCGCTGGGTGCCGGCTATCACATCATTCAGTCGAAAATCGCCATTGGCTCGGGGGGACTGCGCGGCAAAGGCTGGCTGCAGGGCACCCAGTCTCAGCTGGAGTTTTTGCCGGAACGTCACACCGACTTTATCTTTGCGGTTCTGGCCGAAGAGTTAGGGCTGGTGGGCGTGCTGCTGCTGCTGACCCTTTATCTGCTGCTGATCATGCGCGGACTGGTGGTGGCCGCGCGGGCGCAGACCACCTTTGGCCGGGTCATGGCGGGCGGTTTAATGCTGATTTTATTCGTTTATGTTTTCGTTAACATTGGCATGGTTAGTGGTATCTTACCGGTGGTTGGCGTACCGCTGCCGCTGGTCAGTTATGGCGGCTCCGCGCTAATCGTGCTTATGGCGGGATTTGGCATCGTGATGTCGATCCACACTCACCGAAAAATGTTATCTAAAAGTGTCTAAGAGGCTGCAGATGCGTAAGGAATGGCTTGGCGTTGCACTGGCATCACTGGTTCTGGCGGCCTGTACCACGCCGGAACCCCAAAATACGGCGCCGCCGCAACCGGCATACAATGGACCGGTGGTAGAGATTCCGGGCGTTGAGCCACGTTATGAGCCGGTTAATCCGGGCACCAGCCAGGATTACAGCGTCAACGGCAAAAATTATCGCATCGTTAAAGATCCCTCCAACTTCAGTGAAGTCGGTCTGGCCACCTGGTACGGTGAAGAAGCGCAGGGCAACCGCACCGCCATCGGTGAAACCTACGATCCCGATGCGCTGACAGCAGCCCACCCTACCCTGCCGCTGCCGAGCTATGTGCGCGTCACCAATATCGCCAACGGTCGTCAGATTGTGGTGCGGGTGAACGATCGCGGTCCTTATACGCCGGGTCGTATTATCGATCTCTCCCGCGCCGCCGGTGACCGCCTGAATATCTCGAACAATTCGCGGGTGCGGGTCGACTTTATCAAGGTCGCGCCTGACGGCTCACTCTCTGGTCCTGGCACCATCGGCACCGTCGTGGCGAAACAGAGTTACGCCCTGCCCGCCCGTCCGGACCTGAGTGGTGGCGCCGTCATGAATGGCGGCAGCGCAGCGGCTGCTCAGCCGCCAGCGCAGAATGTGGACGCTATCAGTAACAGCACGCTGCAGAGCAGTGACAGCATGGGTGCACCGGTGCAGAGCAGCGGCTTTCTTGGCGCGCCCCAGCCTTTAGCGAGCGGCGTGCTGGAAGGCAGTGAACCGCCCGCTGCCGCCGTTGCCGCACCGGCAGCGGTTGCTGCTCCCGCCGCCGCCAGCGCCGCGCCTGCGGCCAGCCGGGGAACCGCAGCGGGCTATGTCGTGCAGGTCGGCGCGCTGAACGATCCGGCGCGTGCACAGCAGATGATGAAAAGCCTGAGCCAGCGTTATGGTGTGCCCGGGAAAGTTGAAGACGCAGGCAACAATGTTTATCGCGTGCAGCTTGGCGGGTACGCTACCCGCGCCGAAGCCGCCGCGCTGCAACAGCGCCTGAGCAGTGAAGGCCAGACCGCTTCATTTATTACTAATACGCGTCGCTGATCCGTTTGTCAGACCGCTGCACGTTACGTCTGCTAACAACCCAATCATTTCACCCCATGCCAGCGCCCCTGGCATTGGGTATGATAAGTGACTTTTTTAAACCTCAAACTCACGGATGTTGTAGTCCTACACATGAACACGCTGAAATCCTCTCGTTTGCTGAAACGCCTGACAGTGGGATCACTGATCGCTTTCTCCCTCAGCCATGCTGCTATCGCTGATGACGTCAATCTCAAGACCATGATTCCGGGCGTACCGGACATTGATGCCGAAGCGTATGTCCTTATCGACTACAACTCGGGCAAAGTGCTGGCGGAGAAAAATGCCGATGCACGCCGCGATCCTGCCAGTCTGACCAAGATGATGACCAGCTACGTCATCGGTCAGGCCGTGAAAGCCGGTAAAATTCATCAGGACGATATGGTCACCATCGGTCAGGATGCCTGGGCCACCGGTAACCCGGTGTTTAAAGGCTCCTCGCTGATGTTCCTGAAGCCAGGCGACCGCGTACCGGTTTCTCAGCTGACCCGTGGGATTGTGCTGCAGTCCGGTAACGACGCCTGTGTAGCGATGGCTGACTATGTTGCCGGCAGCCAGGACGCGTTCGTTAATCTGATGAACAACTACGTCAAAGCGCTTGGCCTGCAGAATACCCACTTCGGCACGGTGCATGGTCTGGACGCTGAAGGTCAGTACAGCTCCGCGCGCGACATGGCGCTGATCGGTCAGGCGCTGATCCGCGATGTGCCGGAAGAGTACGCCATCTATAAAGAGAAAGAGTTCACCTTCAACAATATCCGTCAGATGAACCGTAACGGTCTGCTGTGGGATACTAACCTGAATGTGGATGGGATCAAAACCGGTCACACCAACTCGGCAGGTTTTAACCTGGTGGCATCTGCGACAGAAGGCCAGATGCGCCTGATTTCTGCCGTCATGGGCGGGCACACCTTTAAAGGCCGTGAAACGGAGAGCAAGAAACTGCTGACCTGGGGCTTCCGTTTCTTTGAAACCGTCGCGCCGCTGAAAGCAGGTAAAGAGTTCGCCTCTGAGCCGGTCTGGTTCGGCGATAATGACCGCGTGCAGCTGGGTGTGGAAAAAGATGCCTACCTGACCATTCCACGTGGCCGTATGAAAGATCTGAAGGCAAGCTATGTGCTGAACAACACAGAACTGCATGCCCCGCTGAAGAAAAACCAGGTCGTCGGCAGCATCAACTTCCAGCTGGATGGCAAAACCATCGAACAGCGTCCGCTGGTGGTACTGAATGAAATTTCCGAAGGCGGTTTCTTTGGCCGTATCGTTGATTACATCAAGCTGATGTTCCATCACTGGTTCGGTTAAGCGTGACGGGTGATTGAAAAATCACCCTTCCGCCCCCATTACACGATATTATGATGCTCCCGCTCAGGCGGGAGCCTGTTTTTTATGCACCGGAGTTAATATGAAAACCAAACTGAATGAGCTGCTCGAATTTCCTACCCCGTTTACCTACAAAGTAATGGGTCTGGCGCAACCGGAGCTGGTTGATCAAGTGGTTGAAGTGGTGCAACGTCATGCGCCCGGCGACTACAGTCCTGAAGTTAAGCCGAGCAGCAAAGGCAACTATCACTCGGTTAACATCACCATCAACGCGACCCACATCGAACAGGTTGAGCGCCTGTACGAAGAGCTGGGCAAGATCGAAATTGTGCGGATGGTGCTGTAATTTACGGGTCGGCAAGGCGCCTGTGCCTGACGGTTTGCCGACATTATCCAGCGATTCTTCTTTAGCGGATTCTCGTTTTGTCAGTTGAAACCCTTCTCGTCCGTCAGTCCGGTCTGCGCGACTGGCAATCTGTCTCCGATGCCATGCACCACTATACCGACCAGCGCGATGAACAGAGTCGCGACGAAATCTGGCTGGTCGAACATCCGCCGGTCTTTACCCAGGGCCAGGCAGGAAAAGCGGAACATCTGCTGATGCCGGGAGAGATTCCGGTGGTGCAGAGCGACCGCGGTGGCCAGGTGACCTATCACGGTCCGGGACAGCAGGTGATGTATGTCCTGATCGATGTCAGACGCCGTAAGCTTGGCGTCCGCCAGCTGGTTACGATTCTGGAAGAGACGGTGATTGCCACCCTGGCGGAATCTGGCGTCAGCGCCCGCGCGCGTGCCGATGCCCCTGGCGTCTACGTGGGTGATGAAAAGATCTGCTCACTGGGATTACGCATCCGCAAAGGCTGCTCGTTTCACGGTCTGGCGCTGAATGTGGCGATGGATCTCTCCCCCTTTCTGCGGATTAACCCCTGCGGCTACGCCGGCATGAGCATGACTCAGTTAAGTCATTTCCGGCCGGGCGTTACGACAGAACAGGTTCGTTCACCGCTGGTCAGCGCGTTTGCGCGGCTGGCCGGTTACGACCATGTTGAGTGGACCACGGATGATCTGCCGGTTCAGCCTTAGCGCTGAATGCGAATTTACAAATATGTAACTTTTCCGCGCTGACGGTGGCTGCTTCCCGGGCGCTGAGATGATATAATTTTTGCACTTTTTTCAAATAAAGTTGAAAGCACCCTTCCCGGTTTGAATGGGAACGCTTTCAAATCGCAATCCGACCGGAACCTGCTGATTTATGAGTAAACCAATTCAGATGGAACGCGGCGTCAAATATCGTGACGCAGACAAAATGGCGCTGATCCCGGTGAAAACCGTGGCTGTTGAACGGCAGGAGATGTTGCGTAAGCCGGAATGGATGAAAATCAAGCTGCCAGCTGACTCCAGTCGTATTCAGGGCATCAAAGCGGCGATGCGTAAAAATGGACTGCACTCGGTCTGTGAAGAGGCCTCGTGCCCTAACCTCGCCGAATGCTTTAACCACGGCACCGCCACCTTTATGATCCTGGGCGCAATCTGTACCCGCCGCTGTCCGTTCTGCGATGTGGCCCATGGGCGTCCCAACGCGCCTGATGCCGGTGAGCCCGCGAAGCTGGCGCAGACCATCGCCGACATGGGACTGCGTTACGTCGTGATCACCTCGGTTGACCGTGACGATTTGCGTGACGGTGGCGCTCAGCATTTTGCCGACTGCATCAGCGCGATTCGCGAAAAAAATCCGACGATCAAAATTGAGACGCTGGTGCCGGACTTCCGTGGCCGTATGGATCGCGCGCTGGAGATCCTCACCGCGACGCCACCGGATGTGTTCAACCACAACCTGGAAAACGTACCGCGCGTCTATCGTCAGGTTCGTCCCGGCGCTAACTACGAGTGGTCGCTGAAGCTGCTGGAGCGTTTCAAAGAAGCGCACCCGGATGTCCCGACCAAATCAGGTCTGATGGTGGGTCTGGGCGAAACGAATGCCGAAATCATTGAAGTGATGCGCGATCTGCGTCGCCACGGCGTCACCATGCTGACGCTGGGTCAGTATCTGCAGCCGAGCCGTCACCATCTGCCGGTTCAGCGTTACGTCAGCCCGGCCGAATTTGATGAGATGAAAGAAGAAGCGATGGCGATGGGCTTCACGCATGCGGCATGTGGTCCGTTTGTCCGCTCTTCCTATCATGCCGATATGCAGGCGAAAGGGATGGAAGTGAAGTAATTCCCGCTTTGCTGCTGCATAAAAACAAAAAACCAGACTGCTGACAGTCTGGTTTTTTTATGTGTGCCTGAAATAAAAAGTAACAGTTATTTGCTGCAAATAACCGATTAATCTTTATGAACGACGCGTTCTGCAGGCACGTCTTCAGCCGTATTTCGGGTTGCACTGGTATCTTCATCTTTCATGGCTTTCTTGAAGCCCTTGATTGCGGAGCCCAGATCGCCACCCAGCGAGCGCAACTTGTTGGTACCAAAAAGCAGTACGATAAGCGCACCGATAATCAGCAGCTTGGCAATACTGATACCTTCCATATTTAACCTTTCAACTTTATCGAATAACGGTGACTGTTATTTACGCGCAGATTGCCTGTCACCACAAGCAGAATCTGTAACAGAGTAAGATCTGACACCCTTCCCGTCAGCGTATCCGGCTCAGGCTCTGTATGTTTCACTCTCCGTCGAGTTCAGGCCGGGCAAAACGCCGGTTCTCCAGCACCGGCAGTACCTGACGGGCATAGGCAAGACGTTCGGGATCGAGGTCGGCAAACAGCAGTGCGGGCGCTTCCGCCGCGTTTGCTACCGCGACCCCCATCGGGTCCACCACCAGACTGTTGCCGATATTCCGTGGACCACACTCGCCCGCCGCCACCATATAGCAGGTGTTTTCCAGCGCACGGGCGCGGGTCAGCAGTTCCCAGTGCATCTCTTTCAGCGGGCCTTTCACCCAGGCGGCAGGCAGCACCAGGACGTCGGCACCGTCCAGCGCCAGCCGCCGCGCCATCTCCGGAAACCGCACGTCATAGCAGGTCATTAAGCCCACCTTCATACCGGCCACCTCAATCAGCGGAGGAATGACCCGGCCGGGATTGACCCGCTGCGACTCCTGCATCGTGAAAGCATCATAGAGATGCAGTTTTTCATAAACGGCGATGATCTCACCCTGTCGGAAGGCAACCAGCACGTTAAGCGCTTTCTGCGCGCCGTCGGGAACATGCAGACAGAGGATCGTCGTCAGGGCACGCTCTTTGCTGGCTGCCAGCAGCTGGCTCAGGAAAGGGCCATCCAGCGGCTGCGCCGCTTTCAGCACGATATCGGGATCGTTAATGTCCCGCGCCAGCACGCCTTCCGGCAGGACCAGCAGATCGGCTCCCCCTTCCGCCGCCCGCTGCATCAGATCCAGACAGACAGCGGCGTTTTCCTGCCATTCACGACCAACGGCAAACTGCCCCAGTGCCACTCTCATCATTGTTCTTCTCCTGCTGTCGCCGTCAACAGCCTTCCGGCGCCCCTGTCAGAGGGATTCGCTCAGGCTGTCCCTGTTCACTGCCCTCATTGATCAACGCCGCGTCTGCGGTCGGGCTGAGGGAGCATCGTAACCTGAACACACCGGGAAAGTCTGCCGGAGAGAGCCTGTCAGCTCAGACGGGCGCCTGAAGGATGTGCGCAGGGCAACCGTTTCTGCTGCCTGTCTGGCGCGGAGAAAGCAGAAAGCACTGACCACCGGCCGCTCTCCTGCGGGAGGCTCACCCGCCGGCTGAAAATTAACTCGCCAGGGATTTAATATGATAACGGGGTGATTCGGCAAAGCCTTCACGGCCGTAGAAGAGATTCGCTTTCAGGCGCGACTGGTGGCAATGCACCTCCATGCGATCGCAGCCACGACGCGCGGCCAGCGCCTCAGCATGCTGAAGCAGCTGCTGCCCAATCCCTTTGCTGCGCTCGCCTTCGGCAATGCAGAAGTAGCTGATGCGGGCAAAGTCACCGGCCAGCGCCAGCTGTGGAATGAAATGCAGGGAAAGGAACCCCAGCACCTGGTTATCCTGTTCCGCCACTAAGAGTGCTTCACTGGGATCGCTGCATAACTGCGCCAGGCGCTGCTCAATAAAACCTTCGGTGCCGCCGTAGCCTAATTCGCTGAGCAACGCACTCAGCGCAAAACTGTCTTTTAACTCTGCCTGCCGTATATTCATCCTGCCTCCTCACCCACCGGGATCTGTCACTCTGTTATAACGCGTTGCCCGCAAAAAAGCGGCACTTCAGCTTGTTATAAATATGTTACGAGGATTTATTGTGAAGCGTCGCGCAGTTTGTGCGGCAGACGAGCCAGCAGCGCAGGATCGACAGGAGAAGGTGATGCGCAGATGACAGGCATAAAAAAACCCGCCATCAGGCGGGTTTTTAGAATTCTGACTGTTAACTTACAGGCTGATAACGTTAGCAGCAGATGGGCCTTTAGCACCGTCGGTGATTTCAAACTCAACGCGCTGACCTTCAGCCAGAGTTTTGAAGCCGTTGCTCTGGATTGCAGAGAAGTGTACGAATACATCTTTGCTGCCATCTTCAGGAGTAATGAAACCGAATCCTTTAGATTCATTAAACCACTTAACGTTACCTTTGATCTTAGACATCTATATTACCTTTACATGAAAAATGGACACTAAACTGTGTCGGCATCTAGTACAGCAATTGCGGAGGGATTTGTCCAGCACGATTTGATGAAAAAGTGATAAATATCGACTTTCTGTGCATCCATCACACTTTCCTGCTTTCCGACTTGCGAAATCGGTTTCAGCAGCTAGCGAACGCCTTTCCTCTTCTTCGCGCTAACACGCTGGAAAGTCATGCCTTTTTTGAATTTCAACTTAACAGGCGCTGTGGCTGAAAAAGAAAAATCTTATTGAGACCCGTTCCTGCTCTCTCTGACGATATGGCGCGTAAAAACGCCCTTTTTTTCTCTGCCCGGTCAGCCAGGAGTCTGACGCTGGTGCAATTTTCAGGCGGCTGAAAGCCATAGCAGGATAAAAAATCACTTATTGCAAAAAATTTGCGATTAGTTCACCGCCAGTTCGCCTTTCTTTCCGACAAAATTGAGCCTGCCGTGCCGTTTATCCGCGCCAGGACAGGCCATCTGCGGGCGTTTTAGCCAATAGATGACAATCTTTGATCATGATCAATGAAGTGGTTTTTACAGGCCGGATTCGCATTTGGCAGCAAACATTCATGCTCATAAGACACTACTTTTCTCATCGCAGTCCGGAATAATATTGCATAGCAATAGATTAAGTCTGCTTAACCGGTCAGGGAACGCGATCAGCACAGTGTCAGTCCAAAGGAGGTCATACGCAGGATGGTGATGAAAATACGCTGTAGTCAGTGTGGAAGCGCCCGGTTCGTTTTTGCTGATTACAAAGAGGGCCAGCGCACCTTTCATGGTGCCTGTTGCGCATGCTGTCGAAAACAGCTGGGCTCGCGGGATCTACTGCCGAATACGCCAATGGACCCGATTACACAGTGTCTGTTGGCCAGCCAGAAAACGTTTCGGGCACCTGATTAGGTGCCCGCTGTCGCAGAATCTTTAACAGAAATCAGAAAATCAGTTTGAACACCCCTGTCAGGGTCAGTAAGCCTACGATAAAAATGATCGCGATAATCCACAGAATAATTTTCATTTCCTTTTCCCTCGCTGGTTAAACAGGTTTCCTGTAAGCAGTATAGTCAGAAAATCAGGCTCTGCCGCTTCACTAAGTCGTTAACCGGTCACAGGTTCATCAACTTTTGCTTTTATTTGCATTCTGAGAGTGCGATCGCAACCCCGTCTTTTACCCGCCCTCTTTCTTCGTTTTACAGACGACTCCTGGCTAAAATTCAGGCGGCAAGGCAGATCTCAATCTCAATAGTGAGGAGATTGACATGAGTTGTGAGGAGATCGTATGAGCACGATTAATACCAGTATGGGCCGCTACAGCCTTAAGGCTAAAAACAGCGGTAACCACATCAAAGGTTCTTTCGCCATCAACGATGAGGGCGGCACTCAGCTCACGATGCAGGAGTTTGAAGAGCACTACCTTGATGATGTGGTGAATAATGTCATCTATCCCGTCACTGGCGGCAACCGCGAAATTGCGCGTGCGCTTCGGGAACAGATGGTGAAAGCCGGTTTTGAAGCGCCTCATTAAGCGGGCAGCGTTAACTGTTATCACCCATGGGCCGCATAGCGCGGCCCTCTTTATGAGCACCAGCCTCTTTCAGAGAGCCAGCAGAGGGCCGCTGGCAGGCGGTGCCAGCGGCAGGGATCAGATTACCCAGGAGAGCAGCAGACAGCCCACCAAGCCGCACACGGAGATAATGGTTTCCAGCGCCGACCAGGAGCGAATGGTCTCACCTATCGTCAGGTTGAAATACTCCTTGAACAGCCAGAAGCCAGGGTCATTAACGTGAGAGAAGATGACGCTGCCGGATCCTACGGCGATCACCATCAGTTCCGGGCTGGCACCACTGGTGACAATCAGCGGGGCCACAATGCCACCTGCGGTAATCGCCGCCACCGTTGCCGAACCCAGCGCGATACGCAGCACCGCCGCAATAGACCAGGCCATAAAGATGGGTGACAGCTGAGTCGAGTGCATCATGCTGGCGATATATTTATCCACGCCGCTGTCGACCAGTACCTGCTTAAAGGCCCCGCCGCCACCGATGATCAGCAACATCATAGCGATGATTTTGATCGAGTCGGTCAGGGTATCCATTACCTGTTCCATTGAGCGGCCGCGGTTAAGGCCAAACGTGAAGATGGCAATCAGTACGGCAATCAGGGTGGCCATGACCGGGTCGCCAAAGAACTCGGCATACGGCAGCAGCACATGCCCTTTTGGCAACAGCATCTCTGCCACCGCGCGCAGGGCCATCAGCACCACCGGCACCAGGGCCGTCCAGACGCTGACCCCAAAGCTGGGCATTTCTGCTTCGGTGAAGGTTTTCGGGTTATAGAGTCCCTGCGGAATCGGTTTGTCGATGCCCTTCAGGAAGCGGGCGTAAACCGGGCCCGCCAGAATCACCGTAGGAATACCCAGCAGGGTGCCAAACAGCAGCGTTTTGCCCATGTCAGCATTGAACAGCGTGGCGATGGCGGTCGGGCCTGGATGCGGTGGCAGAAAGCCATGCGTAACGGACAGTGCAGCCGCCATCGGCACGCCGACATAGAGCAGCGGCACGCGCGCCGACGCCGCCACGCTGAACACCAGCGGCAGCATCAGCACAAAGCCAACTTCATAAAACAGCGCAAATCCGACGATAAAACCGGTCAGCACCAGCGCCCACTGAATGTGCTTTGTGCCAAATTTTTCGATCAGCGTGGTCGCGATACGCTGCGCACCGCCGCAGTCGGCCAGCAGTTTACCCAGCATGGCACCAAAGCCCATGATCAGCGCCAGGCTGCCGAGCGTGCCGCCGACACCCGCTTTAATAGACGTAATTACTTTATTGACCGGCATGCCCTGCATCACGCCGACAGCCAGCGCCACCAGGATCAGCGCGATAAATCCATTAAGCTTAAAGCGAATCATCAGCAGCAGCAGTAACGCGACGCCGATCGCCACATAGAGTAATGGCATAGGTTTTCTCCACCTTGCGCACTGAATGGAATCCAGTGTCGGTTGTTATCATGATCCCCTGAGGGCTGCAAAACAGTGCGCCTGTAAGAATTTTATACATCCGGACAAACGCTGTTACCGATAACATGTTAAGGGTAACATCCGCAGTAAAGCACCACCCCGCCGGGGTGAATTTCTGTTTTGCGAAGATGATCAACTTTTTACCGGGACGTTATCAGAAAGTTTGCCAGTGCCGGCGGCGCGCTTTTCGTTACACTCAGATTTTAGTGAAATGTAAAAAGGATGCGCTGGTGAGTGTGAACCTGAGTGAGCTGTACAGTAATCGACGAACCCTCTTTGGCCGCGGCAGCCTCGATAAACTGGTGCCGCTGCTGGCCGCCCGGTCACAGCCTACGCTGCTGTTTTGCGGGCAATCCTTTCTGCAGGGCGCGGCGTATGAGCGGATTAAAGCTGACCTGAACGCGCAGATTATCGGCTATGAAATTGTCAGCCATGAAGCCTCTCCTGCTGAGATTGATGGCTGGGTGGCACGCTGGCGGGGTCATGTGGATCGGGTGGTGGCCATCGGCGGGGGCAGCGTGCTGGATGCGGCTAAAGCGTTCAGCGCGATGATGCAACATCCGTTGTCGACGGCCCGCTATCTGGAAAAGGTGGGCGACAGCACGGTTCAGCCAGTCACGTTACCGCTGATTGCCATTCCGACGACGGCGGGGACCGGCAGTGAAGTGACGCAGAATGCGGTGGTGACCGACCAGCGCGATATTCAGATCAAAGCCTCACTGCGCCACCCGGTTTTTGTCCCGGAAGTGGCTATTCTCGATCCCGATCTGCTGAAGGGGGCACCTGACCACGTGCTGGCGACCTGCGGGATCGATGCCTTTACCCACCTGTTTGAAGCCTACCTCTCCGCGAAAGGGAATCTTTTCACTCAACAGCTGGCCGTGACCGGCCTGCGTCAGTTTATCCAGGCCTGGCCGGCGCTGAACAGTGAAGAGAGTGCGGGCGATGCGGCAAGAGAGTCGATGATGATGGCATCGTGGCTGGGGGGAGTTGCGCTGAGCAGCGCCGGTCTGGGGGTCATCCACGGTATTGCAGGCGAACTGGGCGCGATAAAACCGTTTCACCACGGCGAAGTGTGCGGGCGGCTGTTGTTCCCCTTCCTGGATCTGCTGGCCGACAGCGATCATCCGCTGCAGCAGACACTGATGTCAGCGTTACATGGGCAGCTTTTCAGTGAAGCCACCGACTCACCCGCGCAGTTCCTCAAAACGTGGCTGCAGCAGCAGGCGATTCTGCCGTTCTGGCAGGAGGGGCCCACGCTGACGGGCGAAGAGGTGAAGTGGATTCTGGCGCGCGCCAACAGCAAAAATTCGCTGGTGAATTACAGCCGCGAACAGATGGAGACGATGATCGCCCAGGCCTGGCGCATCACGGCGTGAAGAGAGGCGGGCCAGATGACCCGCCTCTGCCCTTCCGAAAACCGCGTCTGCCCGTTACGCGGGCAGATTTGCGAATGGCCCCTCACCGGCCAGCATCTGCTCAATCACCTGCAGCACGCCCTCTTCGTTATTAGCAGGGGCAGCATAGCGTGCTGCCTGCTTCACCCGCTGTGGCGCGTTGGCCATGGCAAAACTGAAACCAGACTGCTTAAGCATCTCCAGATCGTTGCCGCCATCACCAAACGCCAGCACCTGGTCGTGTGTGATGCCCCAGCGCGTGGCGAGCAGATCCAGTCCATGCGCTTTATGATTGCCCGGCACAATCAGGTCAACGGAGCCGTGTCCGCTTGAGGTTGCGGCCACACGACCATGATGCAGCCGCTCGATATCCGCCATCAGCGGCTCGATAGCGTCGTCAGAGAGATTCAGTGCGAACTTGAACAACCGATCATGCTGCACCTCATCCAGATGCTGAATCGGCTTCAGGCGATGACAGTAGTGACGCATCTTTTTCAGCCAGCTCTCTTCCATGCCGTCAAAGTAGTACGCACTTTCGCGTCCACACAGCAGATAACGCAGGCCGGGATAGTTGCCGTTTTGCAGGGTGTTGATGACCGCTTCGACATCGCGGCGGTCAAAGGCGCCGCAGAACAGCTCCTCATCATGGTCGATAATCCATGCGCCGTTTTCCGCCACAAAGGCGATATCGCTGGCGACCTCCGGAAAGAAGGATTTGAGCTGGTAGTACTGATTACCGCTGGCCACGACAAATTTGATGTCGCGGGCGGTGAGTTGCTGGTAGCAGGCGAGAAACCGGGATCGATTGTACTGCTTGTTGTCGTCCAGAAAAGTGCCATCCATATCAACCGCAACCATCTTAACCGTCGTCATCATGACTCCTTACACAGGGAGAATGTCAGTGTGGAGTCTCAGGATAGACGCTGGCGGCGCAAAACGGAAAGAAAGCGGGATGGCCGCCGCCATCCCGTGGGATCAATTCAGTGCGTTGTTCAGCAGCAGTGAGGTAATAATGCCGGTTGCCGCCGCAATCAGCACATAGTTGCCGTTGATGTCTGCCCAGTGTTCCCCCTGCGGAGGTTCAGGCAGTCCGCGCGCATCCCAGTCGTCAACGCGGTAACGGTCGTCACAATAGGCTCGCGGGATCGCATGGCCACGGCGAAACTCATGTCCCTGCCAGGCGAATGCGTCGCGCGGCTCATATCGCCCTCTGTTGTGACGGAAGCGCTCGTCATCATGACGCGCATGTTCAATCTCATGGCGTTCCCGCTCCTCATGACGATGGCGGTCGTCGCGGTCACGATCCGGATGCGGGCCGGGCCCCCACGCATCCGGGCCAGGGCCATCATTCTGATGCGACACCGGCGGGCGGTGCGGATCGCCGCGATCGTCTGCCAGCGTGGTCTGAGAAAAGAGTGTGCTGCATGTCAAAAGTGAAGCGATAAGCGTTAATGTTGTTTTTTTCATGGTACTGCCTCCGAAAATAACGGCTGTCAGGCACCGTTGATCGGCATCATGGCAATAATCCTGTATGGCAACATCTGTATAATTCTTAAAAACCGCCAATTTACAGACCATTACGCGTAATTATCACTTTCTTAACACTAAAGACCGCCCTGCCCGCTGGCTGACCGGCGCATCAGACAAAACGCCGATCGCCGCTGCCAGCGAAAACGTGTGTCAGGGTACGAAACCGCACCCTGACAGGGGCCGGTTATGGCGTACTGAGGATCACGGGCGCGTCAGGTAATCCTGTAAAGTGCGTCACGATGTGGTGGTAATCCGCCGTGGGGTCGAGGTCACGGAACTGTTGCGGATAGAGATCTTTCGCCAGAATTTCCATCCCGATAATGTTGTAGGGATGATTGTAGAAGTGATGGTAAACGCCATAGACGCGCTGCTCTCTGACCGGGGCGATCTGCGCCAGCCCCGTGCGGCTCTGTAAGCGCTTAAAGGTCGCGGTCACCTCGGTCTGATTCGCGCCATAACCAAACGGCAGCACATTGCTGTTCGGCCGCTTTGAGCCGGTCATGATGTAGACATCCGGCTTCATGGCAATGATCTTCTCCAGCGAAACAAAGCCGGAACTGCCGGGCAGCAGTGCAGAGCCAATATTTTTGCCGCCGACCGCTTCCACCAGCGCGCCCCAGCCGTTGTGTCCGTGGGTAAAGCAGCAGTTGTCGCTGTTACCGGCAATCGGCTCGACAAAAACCGTCGGCTTGTGCGGAACCTGGGCGATCTTCTCCTGAAGCGCCTGCCAGCGCTGCTGATAAAAATCGGCGTAGTCTTTTGCTTCAGCTTCACGGTTCAGCACCGTGCCGAGCACGCTCACGCTCTTCAGGGTGTTCTCTTTCGGATGCAGCTCATCATCGAGGAACAGCACCGGGATGTGCAGATTTTTCAGGGTGGCCAGCACGCCTGATTGTGTCAGCGCGGGTTTGGCGCGCAACTGCGCAATCATCAAATCGGGCTGCTTCGCCAGCACGCTCTCCAGGTTGACCTGGCCCTGATCGTTAAAGCCCATATCCACAATTGAGGTCGCCTGAGGCCAGCGCTGCTTCAGCAGATCCCAGGTCTGGGTGTCCTGCTTTTTCGGCAGATTGTTCCAGGCCACAACCCGCTGAAACGGATTCTGTCGATCCAGCAGTGCCAGCGTCATGACGTCGCGGCCATCCTGCAGAATCACATGCTGAGGCTCTTTCTGCAGCGTAATTTTCTGTCCATCCATATCGGTCACGGTGACCGGATAAGTGGTGGCCGCGCAGGCGGTCGACAGCAAAAGTGTGGTGGCAGCAGCCATCCCGATCTTCATGTTCATCCTGTCCTTTAAAGGAATAATAATTATTCGCGTTAACTCTACCATGTCACTCTGTAACAACTGTAACCATTGCTAACCAGATACTTCAGTCGGGCAGGAGACAGGGGATGAACCGGATTCGGACGCGCGGGAGGCGTGTATGACAGGGGGGAACGGCAGGTGCCTCCTGGAGGAGGCACCTGCCGTGGGCAGGATTACTTCACCAGCGAATAGAAAATAGCGGAGATGGCAATCACTCCGATCAGCACCACAAACAGGTTGCTGATTTTTCCGCTGTACTGACGCATTGCCGGGACTTTCTGAATGGCATACATCGGCATCAGGAACAGGATCATGGCAATGACCGGCCCGCCCAGCGTCTCAATCATGCCGAGAATATTCGGGTCCAGCGTTGCCACCAGCCAGGTTGTCAGCAGCATAAAGAGTGACGTCAGGCGATTCAGTCTGGCCGGCGCGATCGCTTTACCGCGACTGCGCAGCGCTTTATTAACCATGCCGTTGAACCCTTCGCGCGCGCCTAGGTAGTGACCCAGGAACGATTTGGTGATCGCCACCACCGCGATCAGCGGGCCCAGCCAGGCAATCATCGGCACCTGAAAGTGGTTCGCCAGATAGGAGAGAATCGTGATGTTCTGCGCCTTGGCCGCATGCAGATCCTCAGGCGACAGGCTCAGCACGCAACTGAAGACAAAGAACATCACTGTCACCACCATCATCAGGTGTGAGCAGGCCAGAATGCGCGAGCACTTTTTCTCAGCGGCGTCGCCATACTCTTCGCGCTTCGCCAGCGCAAAGGAGGAGATAATGGGAGAGTGGTTAAAGGAGAAGACCATCACCGGGATCGCCAGCCACAGCGTCATCCACAGGCTGCTGCCTGCAGGCTGAACGGTCAGCGTGGAGAGCGCCGCGCCGTGCCAGTGTGGGATCAGATAGCAGGCCATCAGCATCAGCACCGCGACAAAGGGGTAGACCAGCACGCTCATCGCTTTGACAATCATCTTCTCGCCAAAGCGCACAATGGTCATCAGCCCGACAATCAGCAGCAGCGACAGCAGCGCGCGCGGCGGTGGCACCAGCCCCAGCTGATTCACCATCAGACTCTCGACCGTATTGGTAATCGCAACGCTGTACATCAGCAGAATCGGGTAGATAGCGAAGAAATAGAGCAGCGTAATCAGCTTGCCCGCCCCGACGCCGAAATGCTCCTCAACAACCTCGGTGATATCACCGGCCGGATTTTTGCCGGAGAGGACAAAGCGGGTCAGCGCGCGGTGCGCATAAAAGGTCAGCGGAAACGCCAGTATCGCCATAATGATCAGCGGGATGAGGCCGCCGACGCCCGCATTAATCGGCAGGAACAGGACGCCCGCGCCAATCGCAGTGCCGTATAAACCCAGCATCCACATGGTGTCGGTTTTACGCCATCCCGTATCGACGTCACTTTCAAGCGCGCCCAGCGTGCCAGTTTGCGTGGTTTTCATCAGATATTCCGTGTTAAAAGCGCCAGTACCCTGGACCGCTGAAAGAGGTGTCGTTCCCTGCTTTCCGGCCCGGTCGCAGCGGAACCTGCGCGCGTGATGCTGCCAGCGCACATGCACAGGTAATCGTTTGCGTGCGCCACTTTTTACACTACCTGACGATAAAAGTTCAAGCCGCACCGATAAACGCGCACAGATTGCTGAAATAACCGTCAGGTTGTGCAGAGTGACTGCGGGGCAGATCATGCCATCTTTAAGGCCGCTTTACCGCACTAAAAAAGGTGATCCCTGTAACGATTAAGCGTAACGGACTACGCTTTAACTCTGACGGGTCGCGAAGGTGGCGACGCAAACACGGGAGAAGAGAATGAAAATTGCCTGTCTGGGCTGGGGATCGTTAATCTGGAAAACCGGCGCGCTGCCGGTCGCCAGTGAGTGGCATCATGATGGTCCCGCCGTACCGGTGGAATTTGTGCGCATCAGTGATGGCGGTGAGCTCTCCACAGCGATCTGCCTGAATGCCAGTCCGGTGCCGGTGTGCTGGGCCTGGCTGAATACCGCTTCACTGGAGCGAGCCTGCCAGGCGCTGCGGCTTCGTGAAGCCATTCCGGACAACCGCGTCGATGGCGTCGGGATGATCACGGTGACAGATAACGCCACAGGCCCGCTGGCGGCGTGGGCGCAGGCCAGAGGGATTGAAGGTCTCATCTGGACTGATTTGCCCGCCCGCATGGCCGGTGTCGAAGGCCAGATACCGACGCTGAGTCAGGCGCGGCACTATCTGCAGCAGCTGAGCGGTGAAACGCGGGAACACGCTTTCCGCTACATTGAACAGGTGCCGGCGCAAATCGACACGGCTTATCGTCGCACCTTTGCCGATCTGATGCGGTGGCAGCCCGATGCGCCCCTCGTCACGGTTGCGGACACCCGGACACCCCCTCCCTGCCAGCCCGGCTGAGACGGGGCTTTCTCCTGCACCGCTCTGCTTACTCTTCTGAGGGTGACTACACTTCACGCAGGCTAAGGCTCAGATATCGCAACACTTCCCCGCGAGTGGTCACGGCTCACGGTCTGACCGCCCTTCCCTTATCAGCAGGAGATGAACAGATGAAAGCATTAACCTACCACGGCCCGCATAAAGTCAGCGTGGATAACGTCCCCGATCCCGGCCTGGAAGCCGCAGATGACATTATTCTGCGTGTGACCGCCACGGCCATTTGTGGTTCAGACCTCCACCTCTATCGCGGCAAAATTCCCGGCACCGGCCATGGTGATATCTTTGGCCATGAGTTTATGGGCGAAGTGGTTGAGACAGGCAGTGCGGTCACGGCCGTCGCCAAAGGCGATCGGGTGGTCATCCCGTTCGTTATCGCCTGTGGCGACTGCTTTTTCTGCCTGCTTAATCAGTATGCCGCCTGTGAGAACACCAACAGCGGCCGGGGTGCCATCCTGAACCGCAAAAATATTACTCCGCCGGCCGCGCTGTTTGGCTTCAGCAAACTTTACGGTGGCGTGCCCGGCGGACAGGCTGAGTATGTCCGGGTGCCTAAAGCCAACACCGGCCCGTTTAAAGTGCCGCCGGTGCTGTCGGATGAGAAAGTGCTGTTCCTCTCCGATATCCTGCCGACCGCCTGGCAGGCGGTAAAAAATGCCGAGGTCAGACCCGGTTCCAGCCTGGCTATTTTCGGTGCCGGGCCGGTGGGGCTGCTCAGCGCCGCCTGCGCCCGCCAGCAGGGGGCGGAACAGATCTACATGATCGACCACAACAGCTACCGCTTAAACTTTGCCCGTGAACGCTATGGCGTTATCCCGATTAACTTCGATGAAATTGATGACCCGGCAGGCTGGATCATCGAACAGAGCGCCGGCAATCGCGGAGTGGATGCGGTGATTGACGCCGTGGGCTTTGAGGCGAAAGGCAGCCTGACGGAAACCGTACTCAGCAACCTCAAACTGGAGGGCAGCAGCGGTAAAGCGTTGCGCCAGTGTATTGCGGCGGTGCGGCGTGGCGGTATCGTCAGCGTGCCGGGCGTTTATGCCGGTTTTATTCACGGCTTCCTGTTTGGTGACGCCTTCGACAAAGGGCTGACCTTTAAGATGGGACAGACCCACGTTCACGCCTACCTGCCTGACCTGCTTAAGCTGATTGAACAGGGCCACCTGACACCGGAAGAGATTGTGACCCATCATCTGCCGCTGGAGGATGCGGCCCGCGGCTACGATATTTTCAACAAACGGGAAGAGGAGTGCCGCAAGGTGATTCTGGTGCCTGGCCTGTCACCCACGCAGGCCACCCTGTAACCTGCGGGTCTGACGCGTTCAGATTCGGCTCTCTGGTGCCCCGGCAGCGTGCTCTGCCGGGGCGTTATCTTAAAACGGCCTGCGTTGCAGAGTGCTCCGCCCCTCCCGTCCCTCCAGCAGATGTTCATCCGGACTATCCGCCGTATCCACCTGGCTCCCCTGTTCCAGCAGTCGCGCGCTGCGTGAATGGGGATGACTTTCGCTGATCACCTGTTGTGAAAACGCGCCAAACGATAACAGTAAAAAGAGTAACCCACTGGCCAGCCTCACTTTCATACGCACACCTCTTTGATAACGGTGACGCTATGCTGCCCGAAGCGTTTTCATTTTCTGTCAGTAACAGGCAAAGTTATGTGGTAACCGGGAACAAGCTGCAACGCGTTTAGCTGCGGTTCAGCTTCCCAAGCTGAGGCCATCAGTGCAACCGGCGCACGGTCAGCGCCACAGACCAGCGCTGGCGCTGGCAGCGCGGACAGACCGCCTGCTGCTCTGCCTCAATGGTCCGGGTCTGGCCGCAATGGGTGCAGGCATAAAGCCCGCTCGTCGGGACCGTGCTGTAATCCTGCCGGTGCGCGGGAGGCAGCACGCTTAACCCGGCGCGCATCGCATCGTCGTCATAGAAATAGAGGCTGAGCTGGCCATCGACCTCCACCAGCGCCAGGCGGATCTGCCCCAGATGTTCCACGCCGCTCTGCCGCAACTCCATATAGAACTCATCTTCGGAAATATTCAGCCGATCCAGACTTTCCAGCACATACAGCCCGTCTTTAATCAGGGTAATCACATCCCCCTGAATCAGTCGTGAAAAGCGCGGACTGAGCGCCGTCAGCCAGGTGGTCAGACGGTAGAGCGACAGCAGAACCACAAACACCATAATGACCGGCAGCACCGGCACATCATCATAAAACGTCACGTCACCCGAGGCGGAACCCAGCGTCAGGATCACCACCAGTTCAAACAGAGACAGCTGACGCACGCCGCGCCGCCCGGAGACTTTGAGAAAGGTAAATACCACCAGATAAGCGATCAGGACACGCGCCACCACCTCAAACAAAAAGGTGGCGGGCTGATCGTTGAGCAAAAAACGGTGCCAGTCGAATGAGAACATAGTCTGCTAAACATCCTGTTTTAAAGGGGGCGTCTCTTCGCCGCCGCCGATTGATTGGCCCGCAGATCCAGGCCAGCGATACGTCAAGCTTGTCGCCTGTTCGCCAAAAGGCAAGCGAAGCTGTAAGCCTGAAGCGGGCGAGTCTGACCGTTCTGCAGGCTGCGGAAAAGGTTAACAAAGCTGAAAAAGGGACAGCCTCGCCTCACGCTGCGCTTATTTTGCTGGCGACTGAAACGGAAGCAAAAATTTCCTGTTTCTGGCTGGCTGCTTTTTGCCGCTTCGTTTTTTCTTTTTACTTCAATAATTTGCCAAGAACATTACCCAGCCTATACTTTCCAGTAAGGCTTCCACCTCATCACTTAACATTCAGAGAAGCCACTCTTTTTCCTGCCGATAGCGCTGTCTGTAAAACCTGCTATCTCACTCATCCATTTTGCAACAGGTGCTGATGCCTGCCATTCAGCGTCTGTGGCTTATGGCAGGGATCGCCCGTTCGTTGAGAGTGGCCCGACCGGCCAGTCTGCTTTGCATACCCATAACGCCCTGACCCGTTTCACGACGGCGCGTCAGCGGGAAGCGTGTTGCTTTTTTTCGGGAGATGCCATGACGCCTTTTTCCAGTTTCTGGCAGGCGGGTTACGAAGGGGCCGATCATATCAATCCTGCCGGTCTTGCGCTGTCGATGAACGATCTGAATCAGCATCAGAGCCGTGCAGCAGCGGATTATGCCGCCCTGGCCCCCTTTTCTCTTCGCACGGTGCGTGAAAGCGTGGGCTGGCGGCTGTGCGAACGCGATGGACGCTATGACTTCTCGACCGTCGCAGCGCGGATGATGGCCGCACGTGAGCAGGGTATTCAGCTCAGCTGGACACTCTGTCACTACGGCTGGCCCGCTGACGTCACGCTGTTCAGTGACGACTTTGTCAGCCGGTTTGCCGCCTTCTGCGGCGCCCTGGCCCGCTTTCTCGCCCCCTGGTATTCGTCTGCGCCGGTCTATTCACCGATGAATGAGATCTCTTTCCTCAGCTGGGGCATCTCCGTCGGGGTTTTCCCCTGTGAGGCGATCCCTGAACCCGATCGGGCGGATGCCGCCAAGCGTCAGCTGGTGCGGGCTACGCTGGCGGCCTGTGATGCGATCTGGCAGGCGGATCCGCGCGCCCGCCTGCTGCACTGCGATCCGCTGATCCATATCGTGCCCGATCCCGCCGATCCCGACAGCGACGGGCTGGCACGCGCCCTGTGTGACACCCAGTACCAGGCGTGGGACATGCTGAGCGGCAGACGTGATCCGGAGCTGGGCGGCGCGCCCCGCTATCTCGATCTGGTGGGCGTCAACTATTACCACGACAACCAGTGGGAGCAGGGTTCGAACCAGCGACTCTGGTGGCATCTGGGCGACAGCCGCCGCCTGCCGCTGCATCAGATGCTGCAGCAGGTCTGGCAGCGTTATCAGCGGCCGCTGCTGCTGGCAGAAACCAGCCATGTCGGCAGCGGACGCGGCGCCTGGATCGGTGAGATCGCCGCCCAGGTGGCGCAGGCGCAGCTGGCGGGCGTGGAGATGCTCGGCATCTGCCTTTATCCGATTATTGATCGTCCCCTCTGGGAGGAGACCACCTTCTGGACCCGCAGCGGGTTATGGGATTTGGACCTGTCAGGGCCCGATCCTTACGCCCGCCAGTTACAGCAGCCTTATGCCGACGCCCTGCGCCAGGCGCAACGCTTTTTGCAGCACATCGTCCCTTCCTCATCCCCCTGTCAGGAGTCTGTCATGAACAAACCCGCTCTTATCGTTTTCAGTCATTTACGCTGGGGCTTTGTTTTCCAGCGCCCGCAGCAGCTTCTGACCCGCCTGGCACAGCACTATCGCGTGCTGTTCGTCGAGGAGCCGGTCTGGCAGGCGGGACCACCTGGCCTGCATCGGAGTTCGCCCGCAGCGAATATCACCGTGATCCAGCCGCATACCCCCCACGACGCGCCCGGTTTTCACGACAGCCAGATTGCCCCACTGCTGCTGCTGCTCGCCCCGCTGCTGGAGGAGGATGAGGAGCCGCTGATCTGGTTCTATACCCCCATGGCCCTGCCGCTGCTCACCCCTTTCAAACCCCGGCTGGTGATCTACGACTGCATGGATGAGCTCTCCGCCTTCCACAACGCCCCGCGCCAGCTGCAACAGCGCGAATCGGCGCTGATGACCCGCGCCGATCTGGTGTTCACCGGCGGCTCCAGCCTCTATGAAGCAAAGCGCGATAAACATCATCAGGTTTACTGCTTCCCCAGCAGCGTGGATGCCGTCCACTTTGAGCAGGCACGCGATCGCAGTAACCATCATCCGCTTCAGGATGCGATCCCGGCAAAGCGGCTTGGCTATTACGGCGTACTGGATGAGCGTATCGATCTGCCGCTGATTGCCGCGCTGGCGGACAGCCATCCGGAGTGGCAGATCATCATGGTCGGGCCGGTGGTGAAAATCGATCCCGCCAGCCTGCCGCAGCGCGACAATATTCACTGGCTCGGTCAGCAGCCTTATCAGGCGCTGCCGCAGTTCCTGGCGGGCTGGGATGTCTGCCTGATGCCTTTTGCCATTAACGCCTCGACGCGCTTCATCTCGCCCACCAAAGTGCTGGAGTATATGGCGGCACAGCTGCCGATTGTCAGTACCGCCATCGTGGACGTGGCGCGGCATTACGCTGAAGAAGTGGCGGTGGCAGAGACCCCTGCCGCCTTTATTGCCGCCTGTGAAGAGGCGATGACCCTCAGTGCGGCTGAGCGACTGGCGCTGGCGGGCCGCATGCAGGTAAGAGTGGACGCGACCTCCTGGGATCGCACGGCAGAACAGATACAGGCCCTGATCCAGCAGGCTCTGACGCATCCGCAGCCTGCCGGTGAACCGGTCACGCCAGCCAGTGCCCAGGCGAACGTGACGCCGTTAACCCCGGCGATGCTGGAGAGCGAAGCGGTGCCCTGCCTGATTGTCGGTGCCGGGCCAACCGGACTGAGCGCCGGTTATCACTATGGTGAAGGCGCGGTGGTGCTGGAGAAAAATGCCACGCCGGGCGGCTGGTGCCGCTCCATCGACGATCGGGGTTTTACCTTCGACTATGCCGGTCACATTATGTTTTCGCAGGACCCCTATGTCCTGCAGCTCTACGAGATGCTGCTCGGCGACAATCTGCACTGGCAGGCGCGTGAGGCCTGGGTCTGGAATGACGGCATCTATACCCGCTATCCCTTCCAGTCGGCGCTGCACGGTCTGCCGGTTGAGGTCGTAAAAGAGTGCGTACTGGGCGCCATTGAGGCGCGCTATGGCGAAACGGCCGCGCCCGCGGTGCCGCTGGATCGGGCGCGGGCGCGACGGGACTGCTGTGCCGATGGCGCGATAGCGGATGAGGGCAGCCTGGCCGGTGAAGTGGAAGGCGAAGAGGATTTTCAGCACTTTATCCTGCGCACCTGGGGGAAAGGGATCGCACGTCACTTTGCCCTGCCCTATAACCAGAAACTGTGGAAAGTGCCGCTGACTGAGATGGAGACCTCATGGCTGGGCGGACGCGTGCCGCTGCCCGACCTGGCGCAGATTATCGATGGCGCACTGCAGCCGCTGGCAAAACCGGTGGGGCCTAACGCCCGCTTCGGCTATCCGCTGCGCGGTGGCTTCCAGGCGCTGATGTCCGGCTTTCTGCCGCACCTGAAGTGCAAACTGGAAACGGATGCCACCCTGAGCCGGATTTATCCGCAGGCGCATGTCGCGCTGCTGGCGGATGGACGCCACTACCGCTATGAGCAGTTGATCAGCACCATGCCGCTGCCGGAACTGATTAAACTGATGGGCGATGAGGCCCCGGAGAATGTGCAGCGGGCGGCACAGCAGCTGCAGTTTGTCTCGGTGCGCTGCGTGAACCTGGGCATCGGCCGGGCTGACCTGACTGAAAAACACTGGATTTACTATCCGGGCGACACGCTGTTTCACCGCATCTTTGTGCAGGGCAATGCCAGCCCGCACTGCAATCCCCCCGGCGGGTTCGGCTTAACCTGTGAAATCACCTACAACGCCGCCCATCCGCTGCCGCTGGCGGGCGATGCGCTGATTGAACGCTGCCGTCAGGATTGCATCCGGGTCGGGATGATCAGCGAGAGCGATCCGCTGCTCTGCGCCTCAGAGGTCGATATGCCCTACGCCTACGTCATCTACGACCATGCGCGTAGTGCGAACGTGGCGCTGATCCGGCAGTGGCTGCTGACGCAGGATATCCATCTGTCAGGCCGCTACAGTGAGTGGGAATATTACAATTCCGACCACGCTTTCCTCGCCGGTAAGCGCGCCGCCGAAAATGTCCGGCTGCAGCATGTCAGCGAGCGGACGCGCGGCTGACCAGACGCAGCCAGCTACGCAAGAGGCTGGCTGCACTTCGCGGCTTTCAGCGACTGCAACTGGCTGACGCGCCGCGCCACCTTCTGGCTGGCATTGTATTTTGCAATGCCATTGCCCAGGCCAAAATCGCCGACGAAGCCCAGCACGGTCAGGGCGTCAAACCGACCGGTCTGCTCAATATCGCTCTGTACGCCGTGCGCTTTCACCAGCTCCTGATCCAGCGCGCCACAACTGAGCATCGCCGTCTCTTCCGGCGTCACCGCCGTGGCCTGCGGATAGTGCTTGGTGGCACAGCCTGTCAGCGACAGCGCCAGCAGCGCCGCCAGAATTATCCTGTTATGCATTTTTCATCGCCCGATGTTCACCTCATTAACCGGGTTATCGGCAGATTCCGCCGCGATCATGAGTGACTGACCTACCAATAATGGTTGAAACCGCTACGCTAAGGTAGGATCCCGCGCGTGATGGTCAGTTGCCGTGCGTGACTGTCCGGGCGCGACGCCGTGAACGCACATCCGCCGTTCCCCGCTTCTGCCCTGAATTTCAACGCGTTAGCCTGCATGAAGCTGCCACCGGCAGCGTTTAAAGAGTAAAGCCTGATCGATATTCAGTGATGAGCGGTCAGTGCAAGCGAAGCCAGACACGGAAAATTCGTGCTTCGGGTTTATCAGAGTATGTTCCAGATGAGGTTTTTCCATGCGTTTTAAAGGATTGAACATCGGATTTTTCATTTTGATTCTGGCGATCGCCACGTTCGCCTTTTTTGAGGTGCTTTCGCCCTATTTCTCGCCGATTTTATGGGCGGCAATTCTGGCGGTCATTTTCCATCCGCTGAAAAGTTATCTGCGGGGCCGGCTGGGGGAACGCAATGGCCTGGCCGCACTGCTCACCCTGCTCTGCATCTGTCTGATTGTGTTTACGCCGCTGGCCATTATCGCCTCATCGCTGGTGGTCGAGACCAATGCGGTCTATCACAAGCTGCAGACCAACTCGGCGCAGTTCCCGGCGGTTTTCGCCGACCTGCTGCAGCATCTGCCGCGCTGGGCAAAACACTATCTGGCTGAAAATAATCTCGATACCGCCGGAGAGATTCAGCAGAAGCTCTCCTCGTTTGCCCTCAAAGGCGGCCAGTATCTGGCAGGCAGCGCATTCATCATCGGCAGGGGCACCTTCAGCTTTACCGTCGGTTTTGGCGTGATGCTCTATCTGCTGTTCTTCCTGCTGAAAGATGGCTCCTATCTGGTGCATCTGATCCTGGAAGCGCTGCCGCTTTCGACCTACGTCAAGCATCATCTGCTGGTGAAGTTTGCCGCGGTGGCGCGTGCGACGGTCAAAGGCACGGTTGTGGTCGGCATCGTGCAGGGTATTCTCGGCGGGCTGGCCTTCTGGTTCACCGGCATTGACGGCAGCCTGCTGTGGGGGGCGCTGATGGCGTTCCTCTCCCTGATCCCGGCCGTCGGCTCCGCCATTATCTGGGTGCCTGCAGCGGTCTTCTTCTTCGCCACCGGTGCCGTGTGGAAAGGCCTCTTCCTGGTCGGTTTCTTCGTGGTAATTGTGGGGCTGGTGGATAACATCCTGCGTCCGCTGCTGGTCGGTAAAGACACCAAAATGCCTGACTACCTGATCCTGATCGCCACGCTGGGCGGGATGGAGATTTATGGCATCAACGGTTTTGTTATCGGTCCGGTGATTGCGGCGCTGTTCATCGCCTGCTGGAACCTGCTCTCCGGTCGCGATAATCGCGAGAACATCGAAGTCATCGACGAAGAGGTGATCGAAGAGGGCAAGAAACAGTCTGAGACCGCCGCTGAGGCCGCGGCAGAAGCCGCCGCCGTTGCGGCCGAAGCAGCGGCTGACGCGGAGATGAAAGTCTCAGCCTTAGCGGCGGCGGAGAAAGAAAAAGCCGCCGCCAGCAAAGCCTGATTTTCTCTGGAAATAAAAAACCCACCTTTCGGTGGGTTTTCAGAGGCTACAAAATTTAAGACCCGGTTAATCAGGCAGCAATGAAAACGCGCAACGCGTCGGGAACAGGGTCAGAAGAGGAAAGCGTCCCGCGCCAGGGACGGTGCGGGCCGAGCGGCCATGGATGGCATAAGCGACTTTCCGATCTGCCCCTGCTCCCGGGGCAGGCTCAATATCAAAGCAATCTGCCCTGGCATTGCAGCCATAAAAAAACCCACCTTTCGGTGGGTTCTTTTTTATCTGAAATGGCAGCGAATCAGTTGGTCGCTTTGTTTTTCAGATCTTCAGCGCCCTGCTTGGTTTTATCCCAGCCTTTCTCGGCACCTTCTTTCGTTTTGTGCCAGCCCTTCTGGGTGCCTTCGCTGATTTTGCTGCCGGTGGTGTGGCTCTTGCCTTCCGCCGCGTGCTCAGATTTCAGCTTCAGCTCTTCGCCCTTATTCTGCGCATGATGCAGTTTTTCTTTAGCGGTATCCGCGCCTTTGTGCGCTTCCGCAACGGTGTTATCGGTAGTGGTAGCAGCAAATACCGGCGAGGCCAGCAAAATAGCAGACAGTGCAATAATTGATTTCTTCATAATTCCCTCTGTATTCATTGTTGCCGTGTAGGTTTTAATCCTGGCATAGCGATTCCAGGAAAGATTTAAGAATAAACCAGGAATGAAAAAGGGCCAGTTTTCACCAGAAAATTCCCTCCGGGGCAGCCTGATCGTCCGTTACCAGAGCGCGAGCTGCGGATCGTCATCCGGCTTCGTCGTCTTTCTTACCACCCGCGCGGGCGGCGCGGGACGCTGCATCTGATCGCTGATCCACTGCAACAGCACTGACACCACATAGGCCTGCTGCTCTGCGCTCAGGGGCTGCTGCTGAGCAATATTGTGCCATTTGCTCAGACAGCCACGACAGCAGGTCGCGGTGGCGTGCTGGGCGATAAACACCGGATGACCGCGCATCGGCGTCTGTTTGCCATCACGCGCGGGCCGGGCAGGCGCCAGCCGCTGTGCAACAAACTCGGCGGCATGCTCACGCAACACCGGCTCGCCTTTACTCAGCGCATAATCATACTCCGCGCGCCCCAGTCGAAAGCGCTGGCGGAATGGCGAGCGCGCCAGGCGGGCAAAGAGATCGTCAGAAACCGTCATACTGCCCGCCCGTCACTCATATTTCCGGCCCGCCAGGTAGCGCACGCCCTGCGGCCCGAACGCCTCACGATGCAGCTCATTCGGCTGCAGGTGAAACGTCTCTCCCGGATGGTAAGTGGTCTCGCCCTGTTCTGTACTGATGGTGATATCACCACTGAGGATCAGGGCCAGTGCTTCGAAGGGATGGACATGATTGTCGAGCTCGGTGGCGGGCGCACGTTCCACCAGCAGTGGCTCGTCAAACCCCTCTCCGGCTAATCGTTTTCTGAATTCATCTTCTGTCATTGTCACTCCTCGATATGGAACCGACCCTGGTAGTGTAGACGATTTTTATCGCCATTTATGGCACGCCGGTGGTTACGTAAAGTAGCGCAAGCAGGGTTGTTCACCGCGCATACCGATGCTGTACTTTCCGCCTCGTGCCAGCCATTTTGACATCAGGATGACGGAAAAATATGTCTCACCCTCTGAAAACCGCCCTGCTGCTGATCAATCCGCGTTCGCGTAAAGGCCGCGCGGCGGCCAGCCGGGCCAGGACGCTGCTGACTCAGGCGGGTATCACCCTGCTGCAACCGGCTGAGGAGGAGAGCCGCAGCTACTGCGAACTCATCGCGGCTTATGCCCATCGCATTGATGCGGTGATCGTTGGCGGGGGCGACGGCACGCTTAACGCCGCCGCGCCGGGCGTGATGCAGACCGGCCTGCCGTTAGGGATCCTGCCGCTGGGCACCGCCAACGACTTTGCCCGGACGCTCGGCATCCCCGCCACGCTGGAGCAGGCGGTGCAGATTATCACTGACGGGCAGCTGCGCGCAGTCGATCTGGGGGAGGTGAATCAGCATCTGTTCCTCAACGTCTCCAGCATCGGCTTTTCCGCCGAGCTGGCGCGCAATCTCACCGCAGAATCGAAAAAACGCTGGGGGGTCGGCGGTTATGCTCTGGCGGCGTTGCGGCTGCTGCGTCAGAGCCGTCCGTTCAGCGCCACCCTGATCCATGAGGAGCAGCGCACGCCCATCCGGACCGTTCAGGTTTCCGTGGGCAACGGCCGTTTTTATGGCGGAGGGATGACGGTCGAAGCGCACGCCGCACCCGACGACGGGCTGCTGGACGTTTACAGCCTGGAGGTCCGGCACAGCTGGCAGCTGATTGCGCTGCTGCCCTTTCTGCGACGGGGTACGCAGGGTCGCTGGCGCAACGTGCGCACCTTCAGCACGACGGCGCTCACCATCGAAACGCGCCGCCCCCACTACATCAATGCAGACGGCGAGATTATCGGACAGACGCCCGCACATTTCCGCCTGATCGCAGGGGCCATACAGGTTTATGCCCCTGCCGATCCGACAGCGGAATAGCGGATATCACATCACGGGGTTAATGCTGAGTGCCGTTCTTTTCGGCGTCGTTGATCTGCGTGGTGAGGGTGCTGACCAGCTCTTTCGCCATCTCGATGGTCAGGCCGAAAAACAGCGACTCCTGCGCCGATCGCGCGCGCGGGACCTGAGGATCGAGATAGCTGAACTGCAGCACCAGCGCGGCGTGCCCGCTTAACGGGCCGATGTGCCAGCCGGTGACCGGATAGAACGTAAAACGGTTAAAATCATTCACTATATACCTGACTTGTTAAGCATAACGCTGATTGAGTGTCAGGCCAGCTCAGAAAATAAAACACGGTTCGGTTACTCAGCCTGGCGCAGATCGGCTGAATAGCAAGCGAAGCGAGATTCACCCTGCACGCCAGGCGTGGCATCCGCAGCCCGGCGAACCCTGCCGTCAGAGGCGGTCAGCTGTCCGCGCGGGGGATAACCGAAATATGTCCGTTGACCTCCAGCACGGCATATTTAATCTGATCAAACCGTTCCAGTCCCGGTCCGGAACGCGCCGCCTCCAGCACATCGTCAGGATCAATCCCGGTCATCTTCATGCGTTCGGTCAGCAGGTTGCCGTTTTCCACCAGAATCACCGGACCGCCATCGATTGCCTGCTCCACCACCGGAAAGCGGCTTTTCAGTTTTCCCAGTACGATGTCGATCGTCACCAGCGTGATAATCGTCAGCGCCGCGCCCGTCACCGAAAAATCATCGCCCAGCAGCGCCTGCTGCGTGGCTTCGCTGATAATCAGCAGCAGAATCAGATCGAAAGAGGTCATCTGCAACAGCGTGCGTCTGCCCGCAATTTTGAACACCACCATCAGAACCAGGTAGATCGCTGCAGCGCGTAAAACCGTTTCCATAAAGTGCCTCTGTCAGGGATAGATCCATTGGGTAAATCGGGCCGGTGCGTGATCATCGCCCTGAATCGTGACGTGAATCAGGCCCGCATCGCGTGGCTGCAGGCCGAGCCAGATTGCGTGATCCGCCCCGGTGTCACCGCTGGAAAAGGTCAGCCGCAGATCGCTGCCGATCGTCACGGCTTCCAGCGGCTGCGGCTGCAGCGTCTGGATCTGCAGATTATTCAGCGCGCCGCCGCCAATCGTGATCGTGAAGCGATCGCCGGCGGGTGCGTTGTAGCCAATCCGCATATCCATATTGCTTTCGGTCCGGCCGAACCGTTCATATTCAACCTGAAGTGTGCCGTCTGGCGACCGGCTATGACCCTCGCTCAGTACCCCTTTAGAAAAGAGGCCGCACGCCCCCAGAATCACCAGCAGAATTAACAGATACTCCCCTGCCCGCTGAATCAGCCATTCACGCCGTACCCAGCGAAGATCTTCTTTTATCGGGTAGTCCCGACTCACAATGCGATCTCTTTTCACTCTCATTCCCTCTGGTAAGCGTACCCGCCTCTGCAGCACGCTGCCTGAAGCATAGCGGACGGGCATTATTTCGCGCGGCGCTCAACCCAGAACGACCAGCTGTGGTAGAGCAGCGTGAGCGGCATCGCAATCACCGCTCCCACCAGCACAAAACCCTGCGTGACCGGTGAAGCGGCGCTGTCGCTGAGCGTAAACTGATAGGGCACCAGCCACGGATAGAGGCCACACAATACGCCGCTAAAGAGTGCGCTAATCAGCATCAGCGTCAGAATGAGTTGCAGTAGCGGCCTGGCGCGCCACAAGGCCACCGGCAGGGCGATCCAGAGCAATACTATCGCGCCTGCCGCGATCCTGCCCGGCGGTCGCTGCCAGCTCTGCCGCCAGAGATCGGCATTGAGATAGAGGTCGGCCAGAAAAATAACCAGCGCCAGCAGCCACCACAGCCAGCTCAGTGCCGCCGCCAGCGGCTGTACCCGATCACCAATGCGCCAGCCAATCCAGCAGCAGGCCAGCAGCGAATTGATCGCGATCAGGCCTGCGCCGCTGAGCAGCGGCACCAGACTCAGCCCATCCGGCAGGCCGGTCTGCGGCTGAGCGCTGATGATCATGCCGGCACACCAGCCCTGAATAAAGGTCGCCAGCGCGGAGCTGCCCGCCATGAGGCGATCCAGCCAGCGACGCAGGCGGGGAGAACTCTGAGCGCGATACTCCAGTGCCATCGCCCGCACCAGCAGCGCCAGCAGCATGGCAAACAGCGGGACACTCAGCTGACTGAACAGCAGCGCATAGACCGGCGGAAACAGCGCCAGCAGCCCACCCGCCGCCAGCACCAGCCAGGTTTCATTCGCATCCCACACCGGCAGAATGCTGTGCGTCATCAGTTCACGCTGTTCATCATCGTGAAACCAGCAGAAAAGCATCCCCACGCCCAGATCCGTGCCATCCAGTAGCAGGTAGAGCAGCAGAGAGAAAGAGATAATCAGCGCAGAGAGATCGGCCATGGCACTCTCCTAATAGGGCGTTTTCAGCGCAATCACCACCGGTTCTCCCGATGGCATCTCACCCTTAACCCGGCGCAGCAGATAGCGTAAGCCGAGGGCGAAGGTCAGCGCATAGATCAGCAGCACCGCCACGAAGATGCCCAGCGTGCTGCTGAGTGACAGCGGCGAGACGCTTTGTGCGGTGCGTAACAGGCCATAGACCGTCCACGGCTGACGCCCGACTTCGGTCACGACCCAGCCTGACAGCAGGGCAATAAAGCCCGCCGGTGAGAGCCATGTCAGCCAGCGCAGAAAGCGCCCCGACGTGGTCAGCCCTCCCCGCCAGCGCTGCAGATTTGCCGCCAGCGTGGTCGCCAGGATAATCATCCCCAGCCCCACCATCAGGCGAAAAGCGAAAAAGACCGGGAGCACCGGGGGGATGTCATCCGCAGGAAATTCGCTCAGGCTTTTAATGTGGCCGGAGAGGTTGTGGCGCAGATAGAGCGATCCGAGTGCGGGCAGAGTGACCTCCAGAACGTTGCGCTGTGCCTGCTGGTCTGGCAGCGCAAACAGCCGCAGAGGCTCCCCCTCCCCGGGAGCTGGCTGGTGCCAGCTGCCTTCCATCGCAGCCAGTTTAGCGGGCTGGTAGTCACGGGTGTTTTCACCGTGCAGATCGCCGAGAACGATCTGCAGTGGCACGGCAAACAGCAGCAACGTCAGCGCGCTGTTGAGCATCAGACGCGAAGCCGCCTCCCCGCTGAAATGGCGAAGTCGCCACGCCGCCACGCCCGCGATCATCACCGCCACGGCAATCAGCGACCCGACCACCATATGGCTGAAGCGCCACAGAAAGGAGGGAGCCTGCAGAAGCGACCGCCAGCTGTCCGCCAGAAAAACTCCGTTCGGATCCCGCGTAAAGCCGACCGGCGTCTGCATCCATGAGTTAGCGGCCAGAATCCAGAAGGCGCTGAGCAGCGCGCCGAACGCCACCAGACAGGTTACGGCAAAATGCACGCCGGGCCGGATTTTGTTGAAGCCGAACAGCATCACTCCGGTCAGGGCCGATTCGAGAAAAAACGCGACCAGCACCTCATAGAACATTAACGGCCCAATCACGCCGCCGGCCTGCTGTGAAAAGCGCGCCCAGTGCGTGCCGAACTGAAACTCCATGACGACGCCGGAGGCGGCACCTATCGCCACCGTCAGGGAAAAGAGCGTCAGCCAGAAGTGCAGCGCATCCCGTGCAGCCTGCTGCTTTCCCCACAGCCAGCGCGCCTCAAACCACACCAGAAAGGGGGCCAGTCCCAGCGTCAGCGCCGCCAGCGTAATATGCATGCCCATGGTCAGCGCAAACTGCGTCCGGGCAATTGCCAGCACCCAGTCGCTGTCATTCATGGCAGTATCGTCCCGAAGCCTCAGATCCGCCGGAGTGCGTGACGGATGAGGAGAGACACGCCGCCGCAAGCCGTTCTTTCATCTGAATCTCTCCTGATCTTATTGCCTCTCATCAGCGTCAGGCTTATTTCGCCAGACGGTAAGTCGCCTCTCGTTTTGTCAGTTTATCGTAGTGAAGAAATAAAAATTCAGCCAGCATCGACCGGGAAGGAATAACAGCACGTGCAGAACCACATTAATTGCCATCCGGCGAACAGCGATAAAAAAGATATTATCGTCGTACCGGATGCGCTGCGCGTAAATAACGAAAATAAGCATTAAGCGAGGCGGAGAATTAATTCGTCCGCCTCTGGATTGCCCTACAGCCAGCCGGAGCGACGCAGCCTGGCCCACAATCCGCCGCAGGCCAGCAGCGTCAGACCGACAGCCAGCGGATAGCCATAATGCGACTTCAGCTCCGGCATATGTTCGAAGTTCATGCCATACATGCTGAACACCACGGTCGGGATCACCAGGATGGCGCCCCACCCCGCCAGCTTTTTTACCACCTCATTCTGCTGCACCGTCACCAGCGCCAGATTGACCTGCATGGCACTGGTGAGCATCTCGCGCATATCTTCCGCATCGGTCACCACATGGCGGGCGTGATCCTGCACGTCCCGGATATAGGCGCGCAGCGGGCGCGGGATCAGATCCTCATGCAGGTGAATAAGCTGGTTGCAGATCTCCTCCAGCGGCAGTGCCGCATTGCGCAGCTTCAGCAGCTGCCGCCGCACAGTATAGACCGCCTGTACCGATCGGCGGTCAAATTCGCTGGTGAAGAGATCGTTCTCCATCTGCCCGACGCGTTCGTTCAGCGAGGTGGAGAGTTCGGCATAACGGTCGACAATAAAATCGAGCAGGCAGTAGAGCGGATAACCCGGCCCCAGTTTCAGCAGCGCCGGATTTTCAGCCGCCCGTTCGCGCACCGGACTGTAGCTCTCCGAGGCACCGTGACGGATGCTGATCAGGAAATTTTTTCCGACAAAGAAATGGGTTTCGCCCAGTTCACAGCTGTCATCTTTCGCACGCACCGTTTTCACCACGATAAACAGCGACTCGCCATAATGTTCGATCTTGGGCCGCTGGTGCGCATTCAGCGCATCTTCAACGGCCAGTTCGTGGAGTCCGAACTCTTCTTTGATCTTTGCCATAAACGCCGCGTCTGGCTGCCACAGGCCGAGCCAGATAAACGCCTCCGGCTCTTTAATCACGTCGCTGATATCCTCAACGTCTATCTCTTCGCCCGCGCATCCCGGACGATACACCCTGCTGCTTACGATCATCTTTTGTGTTCCCGTTGTGACAATAGAAGCAGCTTAGCCAATCCCGCGCCCGTAACCGGATAAAAACCGTAAGGATTTGCTGCAACAGTGTGTCGTCAGCGGGTTACCACTTCAGGCCTAATCCGGTGGAGAAGATCCCTTCGTTCAGGGTATCAGGAATGCCGCTGACCAGATTACGATGGTAGCCAACATGCAGGGTCGACCAGGAGGTCAGGCTGTAGCGCAGGCCAACTTCCGCATCCAGCATGAATACGCCGTCGTCATCCAGCGAATGACCGACATCACCGTTGCTGTAGAGCGTGACCGATTTGCCCAGCAGATAGCGCTGATAGTTCCAGCGCAGCGAGCCGCCAAAGTGGCGCTCCTCCCGATCATCGCTGTAACCATACTCAAAGGCGCCACCCAGCAGGGAGAGTGAGAAGCTGCTGAGTTCGGTGTCCCACAGCTGATAGCCGGGACCGGTGCCAATCAGTGCCTGGCGTGACAGATTCTCCACCCAGTCGCGCTTATAGGTGGCGCGTGCCTGCCAGAAGAACTGCTCCCGGAACAGATAGTCAACGGCGTAGCGCAGGCTGTAGTTGTCAGTGTTGACACTCGCGTTTTCCTGCTCGCGATTGTAGGTTGCGCCAATATCATGCCGCCATTTTCCCTGGTTCAGCTTGGTGTTGAGCGCAAAACTGTAGTCGTCCGTTTTGGTAGAGGCCTTTTTGACCTTCATACCGGCGTCGATGTTGCCGGTCCAGGCGAGCTGATCGCTGCGGACTTTGGCTTTCATAAACTCATCGATGCGCCTGACGGAGACCTGCTGCTCCTGCTCGTCGCGCTCCACCCAGACGTAGCCGGGGTCAGAGGAGGAGAGCCGCACCTGATAATGTTCACCGGTTTTTTTGTTTTCAACATTCACCGGATTGTCGCTGGCGAGGGTGCTGACCGCATTCCAGTCCAGCGTGACCGTGCCGGCGTAATGCGTCTCTATCGCCAGCTTGCCATCGCTCAGGTAACGGATGGTGCCGGTGAGCCGGTCGCCATTATTCAGCCAGACGGTATCCGCGGCGGCCTGCTGAGCCCATCCGGCGCAGCAGCTGATAACCAGCAGTGTGGTAAACGAGGTGGCACAGCGCATAGCTTTCCCTGAAAAGGCGTCGTCCTGCATGGACGACGCGTCACCGCAAATTCTGACCTGACAATTAAGCCGATTCCGCGACGATATGCAATGTGCCGCCCCGGTTATGACAGGTCGTGCAGCTCTTTACTGAGAGGAGGCCCCAGCCTGAAGTCGGAAAAACGGATCGCCAGCCCCTGTCGCTCCGGCGAGCAGCCCATCACGCCGACAAAACGCCGCGCCTGACCGGGCCAGGGACAGAGCCGCAACAGTGGCCAGGTCAGGCCGTCGGTGGAGTACTGGATTCGCAATGCCGCCTTTTCCAGCGTGGCGCGCATCCAGAACTGACGCGCATCACCGGGGAAAACACCGGTAGACCAGTCAGAAAACTCGCGCGTGACCACGCTGCCGATTGCAGGCTGGTCATCGTTAAACTCAATGCCTGCTTTAACCCAGTGCGTTTCACTGTCCTGAATAAACAGACCGGCCTGGTCATAAAGCTGGCTGAAGTCCGCCCTCACCTGCACCTGAACGGTAAAGTCGTGTTCCACCCAGAAGCCAAATGCATGGCCGCTGTGCCGTTCGAAGCCGTACCAGGTACGCTGCCAGAAATCGCTGTTTAACGCGGTTTCAAACTGCAATGTTTCACCATCCAGACTGTGCACCGGCGGCTGATTAATCCAGACGCCGCCCTCGGCCGTTATTGAACTGACTGCTCTCATGGTCACTCCTTTCAGTAAGGTAAAACGCCTGCAGGCTGGCCTGCAGCGAGGTCATCGGTCTGATCATCATCGCCATCAGGGCCAGTCAGCTTAACTATTTCATTTTGTTAATCGCCTGGCTAAAACGGCATTTAACAGCCAGGCTTGTTTTGTCTGACGGCAACTGAACTCATTAAATATAAGGATTAAGCCACCATGGTAGATAAATCAGAAATTTTAGATCACGCTCAGGTTGTTGATGTTAACGGTGAACATGTCGGTATCGTCGACCATTTCGAAGGTGACGACAAAATTAAGCTGGCGAAAAGCGATCCGGAAGCGGGCGGCAAACACCACATTATTCCTTTCAGCTGGGTGAAAGAGGTTGACGATAATAAAGTCATCCTTTCTAAAGCCAAAGCTGACGTTGAAAGCGAGTGGCAGTCTGCATAATATCGTCGCCGTGGCTTCCGCCACGGCGTATTTATTTCACGTCCCTGTTTGTGCGCCCTGCCCCGCCCGTTCTCTCTATCCCTTTAAATTTATTACTGCATAAACTTTTCGCCGCTAATAAAACCTGCGTCCTTTACGAAGACAGGCTGATATTTTCCATTCGCGTTGTTGCATAGCAGCCGAATACCCCTTCGATGAGTGGATAGCGCCCGGCATCGGGCAGTTCAAAATGCCACCATTCAGTTGCAATGCCGGTAAACCCACCTCCCAGCATGATGGCATTGAGCAGCAGCCGGTTGCGCTGCGCCTGCACGGCTACCGCAGGATGATAAGGATGGGAGTGCTCGCTCATCTCATCAAAGCCGGTGCCCATATCCATTATCTCGCCGCGCTCGTCGATCAGCGTCACATCCACCGCCGTGCCCCGGCTGTGATTAGAGCCGAGCGCCAGGGGAACAACATAGTCTGGATTCGGGCACGCCTGCCAGAGGATCGCCTGCGCTTCAGGAGGCCGGTACGCGTCGAGAATGAGCAGCGTATAGCCCGCGACCTCTGCAATATCGATACTTTTCGCCAGCGCTTTTGCCGCATCTACGTGCAGCAGACAGCGCGCGTCGCGGTAGATTGGCTGCCCGGTGAGGTTGTCGGCGGTGGCGTATTTGAGATCGATGGCCAACCGGGGTAAGGCGTCAGCGATGTCTGTCAGATGGTTATTTTCCATGGTGGTGAGTTCCCTATTTATGCGCTGTGTCAGGCTAGCCATGAACGGTGATGTTGCGGGGTATCATGGCACTGCGGCAGGGGGAAGGAAAGTGTGTGATGAGGCGTGCTGTGGCAGCGTGATTACTCAGTGTTGTGGCTGGCATATTTAAGGCTTCGCAATAGCTTCAGGATTCACCCACTCAATAGTGTCGACTCCGGTGTATGATGGGGATGCATACTGCCGCATTGATGTTCATCATTTCACAAAGGGTGTCTCGCAATGAAAATAGGGATATTTATGGCAATCCTTTTCGTTTCCTGGGTTCTTATACCCGAAGGATTCATCAGCTCGTTGATTGCAGGCCAGATTAATGGTGATGGTGAAAGTGCTATGGATAGCTTCGGATTCACAGTGATTCTTCTAAAGGTGCTTTTTTGTGTGCTGCTTGCCTTCACTGGCATCTGGTTATATCACAAAGCTAAACGACGCAGTCTGTAAAAAGCGCGTCATCGGCAGCCATCAGAAATCCCGCTGAGCCTCAGGCGTAACCATAAAGACAAAAACAGGATGAGTGTAAGGAGCAGCAACATTTTTGAGAAGGACTGAAGGCGAATAACACAGATTCATAATATGAATTTCCGCCCAGAACAGATATTACAGATCACATCAAAAATAAGAGATAAGCAAAATGTGAAGCGGAAAGAATTCATTTTTTCAGAGAGGCATCGCAACATTATGTTTAAGTTTCAGCAAGTTTACCGGGCAGAAGTTGTATATTTAAACAGGTAATAACAGAACGGGAAGCGCGAAAAGAGAGATTTTTGCGCGGCTGAAGCGGGCGGCAACCCGCAGCAGCCGCTGACCATAAGCAACTAAGAAGGAGTTGATCATGGCTGACACGCATCATAAGTCAGAGACACGCACATCCACAACCGCCGCCAGCGAATCGCGGGCGCATTATTACAAGGTGGGATACCGACCCAACAGGGGCCAGCCGAACCCGCTGCCACAGCTCACCATCAAGGGGCGCTGGCTGGAAGCGCTGGGCTTTACCACCGGGCAAAAGATCGAGGTAATCACCGGGCCGGGACGGTTAATCATCTAGCTGGCGACTGAACGGTAACTGGCTGACACATAATGTAAAATCCCGGCAATAAGGCCGTGATTTACGTACATCACTCAGGATTTGAAGGCGAGGACGGTTTCTCTTTCGACATAAGACATTGTCCCACGCCAATAATCACCCCACATCCAATTGATATTTCAGCTGCTCTGACTAAGTCATTTCGATAAAAATCAAAATCACCTGATAAAAAATAGGATGCCAGAGATATAAATATTCGACCACCTACAAGAATAATGAAAAGGCCCACTACCCATGAAGAAATCAATAATAATAAGAGTTTAATTTTCTTATTTTGCATCACTCTTTTCTCCAGTTGCTGCTGAACTTTTTCAGCCAGGTTCTGTGCGGAACTTCCAGGATATTCAGAACCAGCAGATTCAGCTACTGCTCCTTTATTTTAGGTATAGAAAGTCTGGTAAGCCTGCCCGCTGATGTCCCCAGCCGTTGGCTTTTTACCCGGATTCGCCTTCCGCCTCTGCCGTCTTCATCTGCCCCGGCGTGACATCCTTCACCCGTTCGTTCGCGGCCTTCGTCGCGGCTATCTGCCTCTCTTTCCGTGTTATGTCCGCCGCCCGGTTACTGATTTTACCTATCAGCTGCGTCTCACGCAGCCGGTTCTGCTCACGCTACTTGTCAAATAGCGGCGACAGAGTCTGGTTCGCGTGCTCTGCGGCTCAGCGCGTCCCCACTCACCCGCCACCTTCGTCACCGAGCTGTCGCTGCTCATAACCGCCCCATCCAGTTGCGTGTGAAAGACTTCCGCTTATATACCCTGAGGCACACCTAGGCGAACTGCTTAATCCAGTCTGGCGTTCCGCTGTCCGCGCTGCAGGAAATAGGCGGATGGGAAAGCATCGAAATGGTGCGTCGATATGCTCATCTGGCACCTAACCATCTGACTGAACATGCGCGCAAAGTTGACTCACTTTTGGAGGATAACAACACAAATATGACACAAGGAAAAAATCAGGTAGGGTGGAATCTGGCGTAAGCCACTGAAATCGATGCAGGATTATAACTTGCGAGCCAGTCATCTGTTGCATATGTGATTTTTTCATTTAAATTTGTGATCTGCCTCCAAATATGACTCTTTAGAAAATGACTATTCTCATGGCTAAAGTTCATCACTGCATGATCGTGTGGGCGTCGATGACTCTGAACAGAGTTAAGAAAATTCTCAACCTACCTTACAAACAGAAAATGTATAATACTTAATCATTTGAATAAAAGGGATTGATTTTAAATGAAAGGAATCGACAAAAAACTGATCATCTTCACTACAAAAAAAAGATTTAATGACAGAAATGCTGATGACATGCAAAGTGGCGATATGGATGTTAATTTACTGAGAAAGCATTATCATCTCGGGCAAGTTTCAACTTTCATCGATTGGACTACTTTTGGCCCATCCTATCAGCATCCTGCTACTCACTCTATACAGCCGGTCAGTAGAGAAAAAGCTATTGCGATATTATATGATGAGCTACGATCTCAGTCCTATGCTTTTTCTTTCCGAGGACCATACCAAGGCTTGATTATAAATCTTTTCAATCACATGGAACGTAGTAATGGAAATGATTTTCAACATCCTTTTATGAACAATGCCTACAGAAATCTCATATTGAGTGACAACTCTATCGATAGCACATTATCCATAATTAAAAGCACTATCGAGCAATTTGATTTTAATAAGTCACAATTGACGAAAGAGCATTTTTCAAATGTGTTGTCTAAAAGTCGCCTACCTAAATACACAAGATGGAAAGATTTCGTCAATGGAATGGGCATTACTATTCACGATATAAACAGCACAGAAATCTCTATAGAAAGCCTGACCTTTCAGGGCAATAAATATAGTGCGACTGTCAAATACAGAGCACAAGATCATTTTGGCTTAGATAAAGAAGATATCTTAAAAGTTAAATTTAACTCTATTGCTTTCTTTAGAATATGGTTCGTTCTACAGAGAGCAAAGCATTTTTCTCAGAAGCCATTTTTCACAAATTTTGAGGCTACTATAACATTGACAGGAGAAAACAATGTTTAAATACAAAAGGATTAGCGTAGTTGTGATTTTTTTAATAACAGCATACTGCTTATGGATTGCTACAAAGCCAGCCAAAATAGTCAGAGTTGATAATGGTGCAGTTTTTGTAGAACATCTACCAATGACTACTGAAGGAAAACTAAACTGGTGGTTGAAAAATAAAGATTCACTTCAGAAAAAATATCATATTATCAGCACTCCTGATAATTACACAGTTATCGTCATGAATTTCGGCGGTTATGAACAATTACCAAAAGGAACCAGAGATGGTTCAATTGATGACTATACCTGCTTTGATGATAGTAATGGCGAGAATAAGAAATGTGTTTATAACAGCATAGCAATTATTGTTAGAGGAAGCCTTAATAGTAAAAGCTATATTAATATAGACGAGCATACATACACCTTAACGCCAGATGGTAAATTAAAAGCTGAAGAGAAATAATAAAGATGAAACAGGCTTAACTTTCCTCTTTTTCAGCTTTTATCGTCACAGGGTTAAACTTAGTTTTCATCAACCTTTTCATGCGTTGAAACAGACAGTTTCCCTGCACTCATTGTAAGAGCCAGATACAAGAACAGGCCGCAATGTCGGCAACAAGTTTCCGGGAGATGGATCTGAATATATTGTCCGTGGGGTGCTGCATCTTACAGGCAGGGAAAATTATGACCGCTACGGCAAAATTCTACATAAGGATTTGGTCAATCATCCAGATTCCGTTGCCGTTTATCCGGACATTGCAGTCAGAACAGCGTGCGAGTTCTGGGTCTCACGGTTCGTTAATCCACGTGCGGATAAAGACGATTTGAAAGCCGTTACACTGCTTGTTGATGGTGGCCTGAATGGCTTTACTCAAAGGCATCTGGCGTTGGATCGTATTAAAAAGGAAATGGGGATTGCTCAATGAAAAACATTAAAGCTGCTGTCATTCTATCGGGATAACGATGACAGAATCTCTATTGATAAAAAAGTTACCCCGCTGGCAAAGATTAAGAATCCGCAAGGCGGCACCCGAAAATTAGACGCTCTTGAAATTTGGGGATATATCTATAAAGGTAAATACCGTATGCACTTTATGTATTATTTGGACGTGGATTGTACGCTGATGGGTGAAGAAATACTGGAGTTTGCGAACCTGTAAGATTCACATCACCCCAGAATATCGGTCTGAAAGCGGCAGGGATTGAAGACTTCCATTTGCATGACCTGAGGCACACCTGGGCGAACTGATTAATCCAGTCTGGCGTTCCGCTGTGAGCGCTGCAGGAAATGGGAGGCTGGAAGAGTATCAAAATGGTACAGCGATACGCTCACCTTGCACCTAACCACTTAACGGAGCATGCACAGCAAATTGATGCGATTTTTGGCAGTCGTGTCCCACATCTGTCCCATGTGGAAAATCAGGTAGTCGGAGGAGGGGGGTAAGTCATTGAATTTATTTGGCACGCCCTACAGGATTCGAACCTGTGACCTACGGCTTAGAAGGCCGGTGCTCTATCCAGCTGAGCTAAGGGCGCATGGAGATGGCACGGATTATACGTCGGGTAGCGGGTACGTCAACGTTTTTGCCGCTTCCCGGCTGCGAAGTGCTGCTGTAATGACCAATTGGCGTCAGTGACGCTTGCGCCATTCGCTGAGCGACACGAGTTTACTGCTGCCGGTGAATTCTCCTTCCAGCTCAATCCCTTGTGATGTGAAACGCGCATTGTATTGCTCACGAAGTGCGTGCAGCTCCCGGCTATCTGGCTCCAGCTGTCGCAGAAAGCCCAGCGCGAGCAGCAGCTGCTGGCGGCTGATAAGCGGTGGAAAACCGGCATGCCTGAGAATCGCATGCCAGCGCTGGCTGTTCTCTTCGCTGCCGTCAACAATCAACACCTGCCAGATCAGCAGTACCGCTGCACCATTATGCAGATGCGTTTCATTGTCGCTGCTGAGGTAGTCGGTAAACTCTTTCGCCGCCTCTTTGCCCATCATAGCGATCATCGACTCCACCTGTACCGGAGGCAGACGCAGCCGTTTGCTGAGCCGCTGGGCGGCGTGGCGTGAGCCAGCGGTGAGCAGCTGAAATCCAGCGACAAATACCACCGCCAGCGTAGCAAGCATTATCCAAATCATGACTTCGTCCCCGGGTTGTCCTGCCGATATCATACGCATGCAGGCTGGCTCTCGTCGCGACGAAAAAGCCGGAAGGCGCATACACGGCTGAAACTGTGACTGACAGCAGCCCGCGCTTCTGACAAAATAGCCCCCTTCCCCGATTCAACACAACACAGTGGATTTCCTCTCTGATGGCAGCAAAAATTATTGACGGTAAAACGATTGCGCAGCAGGTGCGCGTTGAGGTTGCGGAAAAAGTGAAGCAGCGCCTGGCGGCCGGAAAACGCGCCCCGGGCCTGGCTGTCGTGCTGGTGGGTGAAAACCCGGCCTCGCAAATCTATGTGGCCAGCAAACGCCGTGCCTGTGAAGAGGTCGGATTCCACTCGCGCTCTTACGATCTGCCCGCCACCACCCGCGAAGATGAGCTGCTGGCGCTGATCGATACGCTCAATCAGGATGACGATATTGATGGCATCCTGGTTCAGCTGCCGCTGCCAGCGGGCATCGATAACGTGAAGGTGCTGGAGCGCATCACGCCTGATAAAGATGTCGATGGATTCCACCCTTACAACGTGGGTCGCCTGTGTCAGCGCGCGCCCACGCTGCGTCCCTGCACGCCGCGCGGTATCATCACGCTGCTGGAGCGCTACAACATCGACACCTACGGCCTGAATGCCGTGGTGGTCGGCGCGTCCAACATCGTCGGTCGCCCGATGAGCATGGAACTGCTGCTGGCGGGTTGCACCACAACCGTCACCCACCGTTTTACTAAAGATCTGCGTCACCACATTGAACACGCCGATCTGCTGGTGGTCGCGGTGGGCAAACCCAACTTTATTCCGGGTGACTGGATTAAACCCGGCGCGATTGTCATCGACGTGGGGATCAACCGTCTTGAGAGCGGCAAAGTTGTGGGCGACGTTGATTTTGAGAGCGCATCAGCACGCGCCTCCTACATCACGCCGGTGCCGGGCGGTGTGGGCCCAATGACCGTCGCAACACTGATTCAAAACACGCTGCAGGCGTGTGAAGAGTTTCACGATAAAGAGGTAGATTAAATGGCAACGTTTTCACTGGGAAAATTCCCGCATGTCGATCTGTGTGACCTGCTGAAGCTGGAAGGCTGGGTTCAGAGCGGCGCACAGGCGAAAGTCGTGATTGCCGACGGTGAAGTGAAGGTCGATGGGGCGGTGGAAACCCGTAAGCGCTGTAAAATCGTAGCCGGTCAGACCGTTGAGTTCGCGGGTTACCGCATTACAGTGGTCGCGTAATCTTCAGGCGTCCCTGCGGGGACGCTGTTACAGCAACGCCTCTCCCCTGATCCTCGTCTCCCCTTCCCGCTGTTCCAGTGCAATATGATTCACTGCCGTATGCTGCGCAATCAGCGTCGCGAGACGCGGTGAGTGGCTGGTGATCCAGAGCTGACTGAACTGACTGGCTTCGGCAATCAGACGGGCCAGAGCAGGCAACAGATCTTCATGCAAACTGTTTTCCGGCTCATTCAGCGCCATAAAGGCGGGAGGACGCGGGCTGAGCAGTGCCACAACCAGACAAAGAAAACGTAGGGTGCCGTCAGAAAACTCCGCGCTCTCCAGCGGACGCAGAATGCCCTGACGGGACATCAGCATCTGAAAACGACCGTTCTGTACGTCCACATCAAACTGGCTGTCGGGAAACGCCTGCGCCATCACCTCAAACAGCAGTTCTGAATGCCCGCGTTCCACAATGGTCGCCCAGGCCGCCGCCAGATTACTGCCGTCATGGCTCAGCACCGGCGCACGCACCCCAATCTGCGGTGCCCGGATGGGTGACCCTGGCCAGACGGCAAACTCATGATAGAAACGCCACTGCTGCAGACGTTCGCGCAGCTGCGAAAGCTCCGGATAGCGATGCGGTTCACCGAGCTGACCAAACAGCGACTCTTCCGGATGCAGCACCGCCGGATACGCGATGCGCTCTCCCTCCACGTTATGCAGAAAGGCGGTCTGATTTTCACGCTGCATAATGCAGGCGGAAGGACGGCGCTGCTGACCGCTGAGCCAGAGCCGCTCCGCCTTCACCAGCGGATCGAGATTGAACAGGCTGGTTACCAGCGGTTCAGGAAAGCCAATCTCCAGCTGATAATCCATGTCATCCATCACCACGGCCAGTTCCAGCCGCTTTGGATCGTGGCGGCGATCGCCACGACGCAGACCGCCAGCCCACATCGCTTTCTGAATGCCGCCCTCCTCCGCCAGCGCGAGTGCCAGACGACCGCTGGCCGCCTCATGCAGTAGCCGTACTGCTTTATAGAGGTTGGATTTACCGCAGCCGTTAGGGCCGCTCACCACATTGAGCTGCTGCAGTGACAGCGTCAGCTTACGGACTGAACGGAAGCCACGGATCTCAATTTGTTCAATCGTCATAATAAAAAAGGGCGATTGCTCGCCCTCTCCGGTTTATTTTCGACGCCAGCTGGAGCCCTGAGGCCCATCCTCGACAATCACGCCCAGCGCGTTCAGTTTGTCGCGGGCGATATCCGCTTCCGCCCAGGCTTTGGCCGCGCGCGCATCGGCTCGGGCTTTCACCCAATGCTCAATCTCGGCAACCTCTTCATCATTCACCTGCGCGCCGCTCTGCAGGAACAGCTCCGGATCCTGCTGCAGAATGCCCAGCACTTTGGCCAGCTCACGCAGCTTCGACGCCAGCCCATGCGCTGAGGCGCCCTCTTCGCTTTTCAGGCGGTTCACTTCACGCGCCATATCAAACAGCACCGAGTAGGCTTCCGGGGTATTGAAGTCATCATCCATTGCGCTGCGGAAACGCGCTTCAAACGCTTCACCGCCGCTGGCTGGCACGCTGCTGTCGGTGTGGCGCAGCGCCGTATAGAGACGCTCCAGCGCCGCACGCGCCTGATTGAGGTTATCTTCGCCGTAGTTGAGCTGGCTGCGATAGTGACCGGACATCAGGAAGTAACGCACCGTCTCCGCGTCATAGTGCTGCAGCACATCACGTACGGTGAAGAAGTTGCCGAGTGACTTAGACATTTTCTCACGGTCAACCATCACCATGCCGGAGTGCATCCAGTAGTTAACGTACGGACCGTCATGGGCACAGCCCGACTGGGCAATTTCATTTTCATGGTGCGGGAACATCAAATCGGAGCCGCCGCCGTGAATATCGAAATGGCTGCCCAGCTGTTTGCAGTTCATGGCCGAGCACTCGATGTGCCAGCCAGGACGACCGTTGCCCCACGGTGATGACCAGGCCGGTTCATCCGCTTTAGACATCTTCCACAGCACGAAATCCATCGGGTTGCGCTTCACGTCAGCGACTTCAACCCGTGCGCCTGCCTGCAGCTGTTCCAGATCCTGGCGTGACAGCGCGCCGTAGTCAGGATCGCTCAGCACATCAAACATCACGTCGCCGTTATCCGCCACATAGGCGTGACCACGGGCGATCAGCGTCTCCACCAGCGCAATGATTTCCGGGATGTGGCGGGTCGCACGCGGCTCCTGATCCGGCGGCAGAATCCCCAGCGCGGCGAAGTCATTGTGCATCTCGCCAATCATGCGGTTGGTCAGGGTTTCGATGCTCTCGCCGTTTTCATTGGCGCGTTTGATGATTTTGTCATCAATATCTGTAATATTGCGCACATAATTAAGCTGATAACCCAGATAGCGCAGATAGCGCGCCACCACGTCAAACGCCACGAACGTCCGCCCATGACCAATGTGACAGAGGTCATACACCGTGATGCCGCAAACATACATGCCGATTTTCCCGGCATGAATGGGTTTGAATTCCTCTTTCTGTCGACTCAGGGTGTTATAAATCTTAAGCATTGAACGGTTCCGTTTTCGCGTGTGGTTGACACTTTTAAGTATCCAGACATTGTGCCGTATTTTTATCGCTCGCGCGACGCAAAGCAAGCCAACTGCGCCGTGCTGCTGACGCGTCATTGGAAATTATGATATAAGAACGGTCGACAAAAAGGGGGACGCCATCCGACAGAGCGACCCCGGCTACTGATCACAACCTTTACAGGACGACAAAAATGGTAACTTTCCAGACGAACCATGGCGATATCGTAATCAAAACCTTCGATGATAAAGCGCCAGCAACCGTACAGAACTTCCTGGATTACTGCCGTGAAGGTTTTTACGACAACACCATTTTTCACCGCGTAATCAACGGCTTTATGATTCAGGGCGGCGGCTTTGAGCCGGGCATGAAACAGAAAGCGACCAAAGACGAAATCAAAAACGAAGCGAACAACGGCCTGAAAAACACTAAAGGTACGCTGGCTATGGCTCGCACCTCTGCGCCGCATTCCGCGACTGCACAGTTTTTCATCAACGTGGCTGACAACGACTTCCTGAACTTCCGTGACGAAAGCGTTCAGGGCTGGGGCTACTGTGTATTCGCTGAAGTGGTTGAAGGCATGGATGTGGTCGAGAAGATCAAAGCGGTCTCAACCGGTCGCAGCGGCATGCATCAGGATGTACCGAAAGATGACGTCGTTATCCAGAAAGTGACCGTCAGCGAGTAATGTCGCGCACGCTGTTTATCGCAGATCTCCATCTGTGTCAGGAAGAACCGGCGATTACCGCCGGTTTTCTGCATTTTTTACAGCGCGAAGCGCCCCACTGCGACGCGCTCTATATTCTCGGCGATCTGTTTGAGGCCTGGATTGGCGACGACGATCCCAATCCTCTGCATCAGCAGGTGGCCAGCGCCCTGCGCGCCCTGCCGGTTCCGGTTTACTTTATTCACGGCAATCGCGACTTCCTTGTGGGCCGACGCTTCGCGCGCGCCAGCGGGATGACGCTGCTGCCCGAAGAACAGGTGCTGACGCTGTATGGCCATCGCCTGCTGATCATGCACGGCGATACGCTCTGTACCGATGACGCCGGTTATCTGCGCTTTCGCGCCAAAGTGCACAATCCGTGGATTCAGCGGCTGTTTCTGGCCCTGCCGTTGTGGGTCCGCAAACGCATTGCTGCCCGGATGCGCGCCGACAGTAAACAGGCTAATCAGCACAAATCACAGAGCATCATGGATGTGAATCAGGATGCGGTGGTCGCGACGATGCAGCGCCATCAGGTGCCGCTGCTGATCCACGGGCACACCCATCGTCCGGCGATTCATACGCTGACCCTGCAGAGCGAGACGGCGCAACGCGCGGTACTCGGCGCCTGGCACAGCCGCGGCTCCATGATCCAGCTTGACGCTGCTGGCATTCAGCTTATCGATTTCGACTTTTAACCGGCGGGTAAATCCCCGACATCAGCCCGACGCAACCGTTTTCCTTGCGCCCTTCTCATGCTATTCTCTGTGCCCTTCAAAACCTGTCCGCCCGGCCAGGTCTGTTTGTTCATTCACAGGAGTTGACCGCATGTCATCCAACGCCCCGGCCCGCATCGCCATTGTCATGGGTTCCAGAAGTGACTGGGCCACCATGCAGTTCGCCGCTGAGATCCTTACCAGCCTGGACGTCCCATTTCATGTCGAAGTGGTCTCTGCGCACCGCACCCCGGATAAACTGTTCAGCTTCGCCGAAACGGCAGCCGAAAACGGTTTTCAGGTGATCATTGCCGGCGCAGGTGGCGCGGCACATCTGCCGGGTATGCTGGCGGCCAAAACCCTGGTGCCGGTACTGGGTGTACCGGTGCAGAGCGCGGCACTGAGCGGCGTGGATAGCCTCTACTCGATTGTTCAGATGCCGCGCGGTATTCCGGTCGGTACGCTGGCAATTGGCAAAGCGGGCGCAGCCAATGCCGCCCTGCTGGCAGCGCAGATTCTGGCCCTGCATGACGGCGCGCTGGCGTCACGTCTCGATCACTGGCGGCAGAGCCAGACCGATGAGGTGCTGAACCATCCCGATCCGCGGGTGGATGCATGAAGCCGGTCTGCGTTCTGGGCAACGGCCAGTTAGGCCGTATGCTGCGTCAGGCCGGTGAACCGCTGGGCATTGCGGTCTATCCGGTGGGTCTGGACGCCGATCCTGCCGCGCTTCCTATCGCCGACAGCGTGATCACCGCCGAAATCGAGCGCTGGCCGGAAACGGCGCTGACGCGGGAGCTGGCCCGTCATCCGGCCTTTGTGAATCGCGATATTTTTCCACGTCTGGCCGACCGCCTGACGCAGAAACAGCTGCTGGATGAGCTGGGGCTCGCCACCGCGCCGTGGCAGTTGCTGGCGAATAAAAGCGAATGGCCGGCGGTGTTTAACTCGCTGGGCGAACTGGCCATTGTAAAACGCCGCACCGGGGGTTACGACGGGCGCGGTCAGTGGCGTCTGCGCGCCGGTGAGACGCACACCCTGCCGGAGGAGTGCTACGGTGATTGCATCGTCGAGCAGGGCATTAACTTTTCCGGTGAAGTCTCCCTGGTAGGCGCACGCGGCCACGATGGCAACGTTGTGTTCTATCCGCTGACGCATAACCTGCATCAGGACGGCATTCTGCGCACCAGCGTGGCGCGGCCGCAGGCGGATCAGGCGCAGCAACAGCAGGCCGAGGCGATGCTGAGTGCGATCATGCAGGCGCTGAATTACGTGGGCGTGATGGCGATGGAGTGTTTTGTTACGCCAGCCGGACTGCTGATCAACGAGCTGGCCCCGCGTGTGCATAACAGCGGCCACTGGACGCAGAACGGCGCGTCAGTCAGCCAGTTTGAGCTGCATCTGCGTGCCATTCTGGGTCTGCCCCTGCCGCAGCCGGTGGTGTTTGCCCCGTCGGTGATGGTCAATCTGATCGGCACTGCGGTGAACCTCAGCTGGCTGCAGCAGCCGCTGGTGCATCTGCACTGGTATGACAAAGAGGTACGTCCGGGCCGTAAGGTGGGCCATCTCAATCTGACCGACAGCGATGCAGAACGGCTTAAGGCCGCGCTTGATGCGCTGGTACCGCAGTTACCGGCAGAGTACGCCAGCGGCATCGCCTGGGCCGTTGAAAAACTGTAGTTCCCCGTTACCCGCTCGCGGGTGCGGTCCGGATGAAGCTTAAAGGGCGGCCTGGTGCCGCCTTTAAGCCATTATCCCTTACGCCGCATCAAACTTCCTGAACAGCGCCTTTCCTTTCAGTAACCGGATCCCCAGCCAGCCGCCGCACAGCGATAACAGCAGGGCACCGCACAACGGCAACGCCAGCCACAGTGTCCAGTCCGGCTGCCAGGGGAAGTCGAAAATCTTACGCTGCAATCCCCACAGCGCCGCCTCCGCGCCTATGGCCGCCGCCACACCTGAAACTACCCCCAGCAGTGCAAACTCACACCACAGCGTGGTGCGCAGCAGTCGCCTGCCGGCTCCCAGCGTGCGATAGACCACCAGCTCCTGACGACGCTGGCGCATACCGACCTGAATCTGCGCCAGCAGCAGCAGGATGCCGCAGGCGGTGACCAGCACCACCATAATCTCCAGCGCCTGACTGACCTGCGTCAGCACCTGACCGACCTGCCGCATAATGCTGCCGATATCCAGCAGGCTCAGCGTCGGAAAGGCCCGGTTAAGCGCGGCCAGCAGGGCAGGATCGGACGCCATGCGGAAGCTGGTGAGCCAGGTCTGAGGCTGGCTGTCGAGCGCCCCTGGTGGAAAGATAAAGAAGAAGTTTGGCTTCAGGCTCTCCCAGTCCACTTTGCGCAGACTGCTGATGCGGGCGCTGAAGGTCTGCGTATCGCCTTCAAACGTCAGGGTATCACCCAGCTTCAGGCCCAGCCTGTCCGCCAGTTCCACTTCCATCGATACTTCACCCGCGCCAGGCGGCCAGCTGCCGGCCACCAGCGGATTGTGATCCGGGCGCTCCGCCAGGGCCGTCAGGTTAAGTTCACGGTTGAGAGCGTTATCCCGTTCGGGGTCGGCAGGTTTGCCATTAAGTCCGGTGAGCCGCACCCGTGCAATCGGATAAAAGGTTTCGGGCCTGATCTGGTGCGACTGCAGGAAATCGCGCACCTGCGGCACCTGATCGGCCGTCATATTCAGCAGGAAGAAGTTCGGGCTGTCCGCCGGTAGCTGCTGCTGCCAGCGATCCAGCAGATCGCCGCGCATCACCAGCAGCAGCGCCAGCAGCATAAATGAGAACGAAAAAGCCGCGAGCTGGCTCAGCGTCATGCCGGGCTGGCGCAACAACCGGTTGATAGCCAGCCGTAACGCCAGATTGCGCACCACCAGCCGGCGCAGCAGCAGCAGGGTTCCCCAGCCGAGCAGGGCCAGCAGTGCCGCCAGCACCACCACGCCTGCCAGCAGCGCCCAGAGCATTTTACTGCCGCCGACCAGCAGAGCGAGCAGCGCAACGACCACGCCGCTCATCAGCGGAATGTAGATTTTCAGCGGCCAGAGGCTGGCGGCGGGTAAGCTGGCGGGCAGGACCGGTTTCAGCATCGCCATCAGCATCGCTTCCACGCCCTGCCCCACCAGGCCACCGGCTATCGCTGCCAGCAGCAGCACTGCCAGCCACTGACCGATAATCAGGCGCTGCAATGCGCCCTGCGTAGCGCCCAGGGTTTTCAGCACCGCCACCAGATCGTAGCGGCTGCGACAGTAGTGACTCATGGCGACCGCCACGGCGGCTATCGCCAGCATCAGCGTCAGCAGCGCCGAGAGCAGCAGAAACTGCTGCGCCCGCTGCATGGATCGCCCCAGCGCATCTTCGGAATTGTCGACGCTGATCCAGCGCTGGTCCGTTTTCAGCTGCGGTTCAATCCAGCGGTCATAGCGGGCCAGCGCTTCAGGATTACCCAGAAACTTATAGCGCCAGGTCAGGCGACTCCCGGGCTGAATTGCACCGGTTTTTGCGGCATCGGCCAGGTTAATCAGCAGACGCGGCGCCATTTCAAAGGGGTTGAAGCCACCATCCGGCTCCTGGATCAGCTCCCCGGTTATCCGCAGCCGGGTGTCCCCCACGTCCAGCATATCGCCCACTTTCAGATTCAGCAGCGCCATCAGACGCGGCGCGGCCAGGGCGGTGCCCGCCTGCGGTTTCAGCCCCGGCGGGGCTGTCTGCAGCGTGCCAGCCATCGGATAGCGATCGTCTACCGCTTTCACGGCGGCGAGCTGAGGCGACTCACCGGCAAAGGTCATCGTCATAAAGGTCAGCTGACGGCTGACCGTCAGACCGCTCTGCTGCGCTTTCTCCAGCCAGGCTTCCGGTGCCGCATCTGTGCTGCGCAGCGTGCGGTCACCCGCCATAAAATCACGGCTCTGCTGATTCAGCCCTTTTTCCATCCGATCGCTGATCGATCCCAGTGCCAGCACGCAGGCTACCGCCAGCGTCAGGGCCAGCCAGACAATCAGCAGCGAGGGCGACCGCCACTCGCGCCAGAACCAGCGCCAGATCATTGCTCCTCCCACAATTTACCGTCACGCAGCCGGAGACGACGGTCGCAGCGCGCCGCCAGTTGCTCATCATGTGTCACCAGAATCAGGGTGGTGGCAAAGTCACGGTTAAGGGAAAAAAGCAGATCGGCGATGCGATCGCCGGTTTTGCGGTCGAGATTGCCGGTCGGCTCATCGGCAAACAGCAGACCCGGCCGCCCACTGAAGGCGCGTGCCAGCGCGACCCGCTGCTGTTCGCCGCCGGAAAGCTGAGCCGGCAGATGGTGCAGACGTTCCCCCAGCCCCAGCAGCGTCAGAAGTTCACGCGCCTGTTCACGGCTCTGACGGTCACTGTCGCCACGCAGCAGCGAGGGCAGCTGCACGTTCTCCAGCGCGTTGAGGGTTGGCACCAGCATAAAAGACTGAAAAACAAAGCCGACCTGCCGGGCGCGCAGGGCCGCTCGCTGCTCTTCGTTCATCTGGTGCAGCGGCTGCCCCAGCAGATGGACTTCGCCGCTGCTGCCATCATCCAGCCCCGCCAGAATGCCCAGCAGCGTTGACTTACCGGAACCTGACTCGCCTATCAGCGCAATGGTCTCAGCTGGTTTGACAACCAGCTCAACTCCGGTAAGGATGGTTAACTGATGCTCTCCCTGACCGACGGACTTAGTAAGATGATGAACTTCAACAATGTTTTCCGCTGGCATTATCCCTTCCTGTTATTGGTTCTTCTGCTGGTGTCGCGGTTTGCGGCTGCCGATACCCTGATGGTGCTGGGCGACAGCCTGAGTGCGGGCTATCGTATGTCCGCCACGTCCGCCTGGCCCAGCCTGCTTAACAAGCAGTGGCAGCAGCAGCCTGAAGTCATCAACGCCAGTATCAGTGGTGATACCTCTGCTCAGGGGCTGGCGCGTCTGCCCGCGCTATTAAAACAGCATCAGCCGCAATGGGTGTTAATCGAATTGGGCGGTAACGATGGCCTGCGTGGTTTCCCGCCCGCGACCATTACGCAGACGCTGAGTAAAGTGATCGAAGATGTCAAAGCCGCCAATGCGAAACCGCTGCTGATGCAGATTCGCCTGCCGGCCAACTATGGTCGCCGCTACACCGAGGCGTTCAGCGGCATCTACCCGGGATTAGCGCAGCAACACAATATTCCGCTGGTGCCCTTCTTCATGGAGCAGGTCTATCTGAAACCTGAATGGATGCAGCAGGACGGCATCCACCCCAATCCCGATGCCCAGCCTTTTATCGCCCGGTTCATGGCAAAAGAGCTGGCCCCCTTAGTTAAGCAGCCGTAGCGCGCCTGGATGCACAAAAAGGGTAAAGAAATGCAAAAAACCATCCTGATTACAGGTTGTTCCAGTGGCATCGGCCTGGTCGCTGCACAGGATCTGCTGGCGCGCGGCTATCGGGTGATCGCCGCCTGTCGCAAAGCAGACGATGTCGCGCGCATGAGTTCGCTGGGCTTTACCGGGCTTCAGCTGGATCTTGACGATCCGCAGAGCGTGGATCAGGCCGCAGAAAAGGTCATTGCACTCTGCGATAACCGTCTGTACGCGCTGTTTAACAACGCCGGCTTTGGCCTCTATGGCCCGCTTCGGACGCTGACCCGCCAGCAGCTGGAACAGCAGTTTTCCAGCAACTTTTTCGGTGTCCATCAGCTGACGCTGCGGCTGTTACCCGCGCTGCAGGCCAGCGGCGATGGACGCATTGTTAACACCAGTTCGGTGCTGGGACTGATCTCGACCCCCGGACGCGGGGCGTATGCCGCCAGTAAATATGCACTGGAAGCCTGGAGCGATGCGCTGCGGCTGGAAGTACGCAGCAGCGGCATCCGGGTCAGCCTGATTGAACCCGGCCCGATCCAGACCCGCTTTACCGACAACGTGACGCAGGGCGAACAGCACAATCCGGTGCGCAATCCCGGCATCGCGGCCCGCTTTACCCTGCCACCGGAAGCCATTCTGCCGAAACTTCGTCACGCACTCGAGAGTCAGCATCCCCGTTTACGCTATCCGGTGACCCTGGTCGCACACGTGATGAGCCTGCTGAAACGGTTGCTGCCTGGCTGGATGCTGGATCGCATTTTGCGCAGCCATTAATCAGCCGCAGGCATTAGCGCTTGAAGCCGGGCCCGTTGGCCCCATATTCTTAGAACACTTTTTGCAAAGAGACTTCTCCATGTCACCACATGCTTCGATCATCGACATCAACGAATCTAACCTGCAGCAGACCCTTGAGCAGTCGATGCAGCTGCCGGTGCTGTTCTACTTCTGGTCTGAGCGCAGCCAGCACTGCCTGGAACTGACGCCGCTGCTGGAGCGGCTGGCGCAGGAGTATGCGGGTCAGTTTATTCTCGCCCGACTGGATTGCGACAGAGAGCAGCGCGTGGCGGCGCAGTTTGGTCTGCGCTCTATCCCGACCGTCTACCTGTTCCAGGATGGTCAGCCGGTCGACGGTTTCCAGGGTCCGCAGCCGGAAGAGGCGATCCGCGCCCTGCTGGAAAAAGTCCTGCCGCGCGAAGAAGAGCTGAAAGCCCAGCAGGCGATGGCGCTGATGCAGGAAGGGAAACCGCTGGAAGCGCTGCCGCTGCTGAAAGAGGCGTGGCAGTTAAGCAAACAGTCCAGCGAAATCGGCTTCCTGCTGGCGGACGTGCTGATTACGCTGAACCGCAGCGATGAAGCGGAAGCGGTGCTGAAAGTGGTGCCGTTGCAGGATCAGGATACCCGTTATCAGAGCCTGATGGCGCAGATCGATCTGCTGAAACAGGCGGCGGACACGCCGGAGATCCAGCAGCTGCAATCCCAGCTGGAAGCGGAGCCGGCTAACGCCGGGCTGGCTGCTAAACTTGCGTTACAGCTGCATCAGGTGGGCCGGAATGAAGAGGCGCTGGAACTGCTGTTCAGCTTCCTGAAATCCGATCTGAATGCGGCGGATGGCCAGGCGCGTAAAATGCTGCAGGAGATTCTGGCTGCGCTGGGCACCGGCGATGCACTTGCCGCGCGCTACCGTCGTCAGCTCTACTCCCTGCTTTACTGACCGGCAGACCCCGGGCCGAAGCGACTCGGCCCGTTATTCTGACAATGCGGAGGTTGTATGATAACAGTAATTCCTGCCCTGATTGTGCTGGCACTGGTGGCTGTCTGGGCGACAGTCAAGGTCGTGCCACAAGGTTTTCAATGGACGGTTGAACGTTTTGGCCGTTACACCCGCACCCTGCAACCCGGACTGAGCCTGGTGGTGCCGTTCATGGATCGTGTCGGTCGCAGGATCAACATGATGGAACAGGTGCTGGATATCCCCTCCCAGGAGATCATCTCCAAAGACAATGCTAACGTCACCATCGATGCGGTCTGCTTTATTCAGGTCGTTGACCCGGCGCGCGCCGCCTATGAGGTCAGCAATCTTGAGCAGGCGATTCTGAATCTCACCATGACTAACATGCGCACCGTGCTGGGCAGCATGGAGCTGGATGAAATGCTCTCTCAGCGCGACAGCATTAACACCCGCCTGCTGCACATTGTGGATGAAGCGACCAATCCGTGGGGCGTCAAGATTACCCGTATAGAGATCCGCGATGTCCGTCCACCGCAGGAGCTGGTTGGCGCGATGAATGCGCAGATGAAAGCGGAGCGCACCAAACGCGCTGATATTCTGACCGCCGAAGGGGTGCGTCAGGCGGCTATCCTGCGGGCTGAAGGGGATAAGCAGTCGCAAATCCTCAAAGCCGAAGGGGAACGGACCTCGGCCTTCCTGCAGGCTGAAGCGCGTGAGCGTCAGGCGGAAGCGGAAGCCAACGCCACGAAAATGGTCTCTGAAGCGATCGCCGCGGGCGACATTCAGGCCATCAACTATTTCGTCGCGCAGAAATATACCGATGCACTGCAGAAAATCGGCGAAGGGAATAACAGCAAAGTGGTGATGATGCCGCTGGATGCCAGCAGCCTGCTCGGTTCGATTGCGGGCATCGGCGAACTGCTGAAGGAAACCCGCACTGAGTCGAAACGCTGATGCTGGTCGATATCATTGCGCACCCGCACTGGTTCTGGCTGACGCTGGGAGGGTTGCTGCTGGCGGCGGAGATGCTGGGCACCAGCGGTTATCTGCTCTGGATCGGGCTGGCGGCGGTGCTGGTCGGTGTCTTTGAATGGTTTGTTCCGCTCAGCTGGACGGCACAGGGGGCAACATTTGCTGTGCTGACGCTGGTCTGCGTCTTCTTATGGTATCGCTGGATGCGTCACCGCGAAGCGCATCAGGTTCCGAATGCGCTGAATCAGCGGGGGCGTCAGATGATCGGGTCGACGCTGACGCTGGATACTGCCTTGCAGAATCGTACCGGACACGTGCGCATCGGAGACAGCAGCTGGCGGGTGGAGGCCGATCGGGATCTGCCGGCGGGCACCCCGGTGATCGTAGTCGGCATTGAAGGCATTACGCTGCGTGTTCAGCCACGCTGAGCGCAGCACCCGGCCAGATTGTTGATAATCGGGCATTCGGCGCTCTCATCGCCCGGACAGGCGTCTGCCAGTGCCAGCAGACGAGCCCGCATCGCGTGCAGCTCTTCAATGTGCGCGGCTATTTCTTCGGCTTTCTGCAGGGTTCGGGCTTTGACATCGGCACTGTGGCGCGAGGGATTATTAAACAGCGCCACCAGCTCACGGCACTCATCCAGCGTGAAACCCACCTGCCGCGCCTGACGTAACAGGTTCAGCTCATCAAGGTGGTGTCCGCTGTAGCTGCGGTAACCATTTTCACTGCGCACTGGCGGCGTGACCACCCCCTTCTCTTCGTAAAAACGGATCGCCTTGCTGGTCAGCCCGGTCTTTTTCGCCACATCGCTGATGTTCATTTTCGTCCCCTTGACCTTCCCCTTGATGGAAGGTTTATGCTTAAGCATGAATCGAAACTGGCTTAACGGTCAAATATGTTCACCTGAGGAGCTGATTATGTCACATACCCTTTCCCTGGCCCTGGACGGCTTGTCCTGTGGACACTGTGTCAAACGCGTGAAAGAGGCACTGGAACAGCGCGACGACGTCGACCACGCGGAGGTCACGCTGCAGGAAGCCCAGGTTTCCGGTCATGCGGAGGCCGCTGCGCTGATCGCCACCGTGGAGCAGGCAGGCTATCACGCGACGCTAAAACCGGCGGACACCTTCCCAAAGTCTGAACCGTTGACAGCATCGGAGCCGCCGCCGGAGGCGCTGACAACGGATAATGCCTCGCATCCGGCAGAAAAAACCGCTCCCACTCATGTGCTGCTGATCGACGGGATGAGCTGCGCCAGCTGTGTCAGCCGGGTAGAAAAAGCACTGCAGCAGGTTGCCGGCGTCACTCAGGCGCGGGTCAATCTCGGTGAACGCAGCGCGCTGGTGCTGGGTGATGCTGATCCGCAGTCGCTGGTGGCCGCTGTCGATGCCGCAGGCTATGGCGCGCAGGTGGTTGATGATGAACAGGAGCGGCGCGAAAAGCAGCAGCAGAGCGCCCGCAGCGCGATGCGCCGCTTTAGCTGGCAGGCGGCTGTCGCGCTGGCCTTTGGCGTGCCCCTGATGATCTGGGGCATGGTGGGCGACAACATGATGCTCACCGACAGCAACCACCGCCTCTGGCTGACGCTGGGCTGCCTGACCCTGCTGATCATGGTGCTTACCGGCAGCCATTTTTACCGCAGTGCCTGGCGCAGTCTGTGCAACGGCAGTGCCACCATGGATACGCTGGTGGCACTCGGCACCAGTGCGGCCTGGATCTACTCTTTCAGTGTAGTGCTCTGGCCGGGCTTCTTCCCGCCGCAGGCCCGCCATCTCTATTTTGAAGCCAGCGTCATGATTCTGGGCCTGATCAACCTGGGCCATGCCCTGGAGCAGCGCGCACGTCAGCGCTCGTCAGAAGCGCTGGAACGCCTGCTCGATCTGACCCCGGCTCAGGCGCGCCAGGTCGGCGAACAGGGTGACCAGCTGATACCGGTCAGCGCGGTGCAGCCCGGCATGCGTCTGCGTCTGGTCACTGGCGACCGGGTGCCGGTCGATGGCGACATTGCCAGCGGTGAAGGCTGGTTTGATGAGGCGATGCTGACCGGCGAAGCGGTGCCACAAAGTAAAAGCCCGGGTGCGGCGATTTTTGCCGGTACCCTGGTGCAGGATGGATCGGTGGAATTCGTCGCGAAAGCCACCGGCGAGCAGACGACCCTGTCGCGCATTATCCGGCTGGTGCGGCAGGCACAGAGCAGCAAACCCGACGTGGGCCGGCTGGCCGATCGCATCTCTGCCATCTTTGTGCCGGTGGTGGTGGTGATTGCGCTTCTCAGCGCTGCCGTGTGGTATCTGTTCGGGCCACAGCCGCAGATTGCCTACACGCTGGTGATTGCGACGACGGTGCTGATTATCGCCTGCCCCTGCGCACTGGGACTGGCGACGCCGATGTCGATCATTGCCGGTGTGGGTCGCGCCGCCGAACTGGGCGTGCTGGTTCGTGACGCCGATGCGCTGCAACGCGCCAGCCAGATCGACACTCTGGTATTTGATAAAACCGGCACCCTGACCGCGGGTACGCCGCAGGTCAGCGATGTTCAGGCCTGGGGCACAGCCAGCCGGGAATCGGTGATCGCAGCGGCCGCCGCGCTGGAGTTTACCTCCGGGCATCCGCTGGCCAAAGCGATTGTGGCTGAAGCGAAACTGACTCAGCCTCCTGCCGTTGCGCAATTTCGTACAATACGCGGCAAAGGTGTCAGCGGCATACTGGATGGCAGAACGCTGCTGCTGGGTAATGCGGCACTGATGCAGGAGAACGGCGTCGATTGCCGGATAGCGGAAGCAGAGATTGTGCGCCTGACGCAGCAGGGCGCCACCCCTGTGTTGCTGGCTGAACAGGGTGAGCTGGTCGGATTAATCGCGCTGCGCGACAGGCTGCGACCGGAAAGCCGGGCCGCCCTCCAGCGACTGCATCAGCAGGGTTATCGTCTGATGATGCTGACCGGGGACCACGAGACGACCGCGCGCGCCATTGCTGCCGAAGCGGGCATTGACGAGGTCATTGCAGGCGTGCTGCCGGAAGGCAAAGCGGCAGCGATTACCCAGTTACAGCAGCAGGGGCATCGCGTGGCGATGGTCGGAGACGGTATCAATGACGCGCCCGCGCTGGCGCAGGCCGACGTGGGTATTGCCATGGGGGGCGGCAGTGATGTGGCTGTCGAAACCGCAGGGATTACCCTGATGCGCGCTGACCTTAACAGCGTGGCGGATGCGCTAGCCCTCTCATCGGCGACACTGCGCAATATCCGGCAGAACCTCTTCGGAGCCTTTGTTTATAACAGCATCGGTATTCCGGTGGCGGCAGGCGTGCTCTATCCGCTGACCGGCACGCTGCTCAGTCCGATTGTGGCCGGTGCGGCGATGGCGCTCTCCTCGATTACGGTGGTCAGCAATGCCAATCGCCTGCTGCGTTACCGGCCACCGCGCCCGTGATCGTTGTTCCGGCGCTGTTTTTCCCTCGCTGAAGTCGCTAGCATGGGGTTTTACATCGCAAAGGACCGGGAATGACAGGCAACCTCTGGCGCTCACTGCGCGGCTTTATCGGCCAGCTTTTCCCCGCCAGTTACCGCTGGCCGGCAATGGATGTCCGGCTTGGCGACCGTCAGCTGCATCTGGTTGGCAGCATCCACATGGGGACCCGCGACATGCAGCCGCTGCCCGCCCGCCTGTTGCGTCAGCTGCAGCAGGCTGATGCGCTGATCGTGGAAGCGGATATTACCCAGGGCGGCTCACCCTTTGATCACGCTGGCGATCGCCCTGCCCTCGCCTCCCGGCTCGATGACCAGGCGATGCAGAGGCTCAGCGCACTCTGTCAGGAGATGAGCCTGACACTGAGCCAGTTTGATCATCTGCCTGCGTGGCAGGTGGCGCTGATGTTACAGGCACAGCAGGCGCAGAGGCTGGGATTACGGCCAGATTACGGCATTGATTATCAGCTGTTGCAGGCCGCGAAAGGTCTGAACAAACCGGTGATTGAGCTGGAGGGCGCCGATGCGCAGATCGCCCTGCTGGCCGCGCTGCCCGATGACGGTATGGCCCTGTTACAGGATACGCTGCTGCACTGGCACACCAATGCCCGGCTGCTGCAGATGATGGTGAGCTGGTGGCTCGATACGCCACCCCGTCAGCCAGATATCACCCTGCCCTCCACCTTCAGCCAGACGCTGAACGATACCCTGATCGGTCAGCGTAATGCGCAGTGGTGTAAAAGCCTGCAGAGTCTGGCGGCGGGCAACTATGTGGTGGCGGTGGGGGCGCTGCACCTCTATGGCGAAGATAACCTGCCTGAGATGCTGAAGAGGCCCTGAAAAAAAAGAGAGCCGATAAGATTATCGGCTCGTCAAAGAGGAATTTGTTTATGATTTTGGTTATCGCTCAGCAACCGAATTGCTGGCGCGCGGCCAATTTTCACTCAAAGAACAAAATTCCGCCACCTTTTTCCATCATTAAGCGTAATAAGATTTTTCTGAGTAAGGAACCCGTATGACGCCCGCCGTAAAATTGCTGGAAAAACAGAAGGTCAGTTTTACCCTGCATCCCTATGAGCATGACAGCAACGAAACCCATTTTGGTGACGAAGCGGTGCGCAAACTCAATCTGGATGCGCGCCAGGTCTATAAAACGCTGCTGGTCGCCCTTAACGGCGAGGCGAAGCAGCTGGCGGTGGCGATTACGCCGGTTTCGACGCAGCTGGATCTGAAGAAGGTGGCAAAGGCGCTGGGCGCAAAAAAAGCGGATATGGCCGACCCACAGCTGGCACAACGGGTCACCGGCTATCTGGTGGGGGGGATCAGCCCGCTGGGACAGAAAAAGCGGCTGCCTACCGTCATCGATCACTCCGCCAGCGCGTTCAGCGCCATGTTTATCTCCGGCGGCAAACGGGGGCTGGATATCGAACTGGCACCCGGCGATCTTTCACGACTGCTGGATGCGCCGTTTGCGGATATTGCCCGCCACGATTAAACCCGTGGCTGAGCGCAGAGCTGGTCGATCATCCAGCGCCCCGCCGGACCGGGTGGCGTGCGGCGTGACCAGACCACCTCAACAGCGATATGCTGCGGCCAGCCCGGCAGCGACAGCTCTTTCAACACACCATGCCCGAATTGTTTCACCAGCCAGCGCGGCAGAATCGTCCAGCCAAATCCCTGTTCCGCCATCTCCAGCAGTAACAGATAGGTCGGTGCAGACCAGATACGTCCCATCGGTTTCGGCTGGTGCGCTTCAACCCAGGTGTTAAGCCGCAGATGCCGAACCGGCTCCAGCTGGCTTTCGCTGAGGATCTCCGCCTGAGCCAGTGGGTGATCGCGATGTAAAAAGATGGCCATCTGTGCTTCAACCTGCAGTCGCGCCACCGCGATATCCACCGGCAGATTGGGTTGCGCCCGCACGACGCCCAGATGGACCCGCCCGGCCTGCAGCAGGTCCAGCACATCCTCATCTTCCGCAATCATGCACTCCAGTTCCAGCTCCGGGTAGCGGGCATCAAGCTGTTTCAGCAGCTGTTCATGATGATCGGTTTGCCAGAAATCGGACATGGCAAAACTGAGCCGGGGCTCAACCCCCTGCGACAGGCGTATCGCCAGCGCATCCAGCCGTTCACTGGCGGCCAGAATCTGCTGAACCTGAGGCAGCACGCGGTGCCCCTGTTCCGTCAGGATGGGCTGACGACCAGCCCGGTCAAACAGCGCAAAACCGAGATCGTCTTCTAAACTGGCCACCGCTGCACTGATGGTGGACTGGCTTTTGCCCAGCGCGCGCGCAGCTGCAGAAAAGGAGCCGCTCGCCACCGTCTGCATAAAAGCCTCAAGGGATTCCGGGGAGTATCGCATTCGTTCCATCGCTTTTTCCGATAGGTGTTCATTTTATCTTAGCATCCTGCGATGGGAAAATGCGCCGCATGATTGAAGGAGATAACACAATGCGTACCCGCTCACTTAAAGAACGTATTCTTCATGCCGTCTGTTTTGAGACGCTGGCGATTCTGACCGTTTCGCCGCTGGCGGCCTGGGTGATGAATAAGCCGCTGTTTCAGATGGGATCGCTGGCGATTATGCTTTCAACCGCGGCGATGCTGTGGAACATGATCTACAACGCCGGGTTTGATCGGATCTATGCGCCGGGCGAGAAACGCGGGCCTGTCGTGCGTGCCGTTCATGCGCTGGGATTTGAAGGTGGCTTTATCCTGATCGGTCTGCCGATTGCCGCCCTGATGCTGGATATTACCCTGTGGCAGGCGTTTCTGGTGGAAGTGGCCTTTTTCCTCTTCTTCCTGCCGTTTACCCTCGCTTATAACTGGGGCTGGGACCAGCTGCGCGCCCGCTGGATCAGGCGTCGCCACTGCCGGGCATGAGAAAATCGGGAGGCGCAGACGCCTCCCGGTGCGTTCAATGCGTGCGGGCTGTTTCGCTCCCCCACGGCCAGATCCACGCCAGAATCATTTTCGGGTAGTTACGCTTACGCGCTTTTTCGGCCGCCTCATCCCGCGCCCGGATCTGCTCATCGGTCAGATGTACGATCTGGCCTTTGGGCTGATAGTCACTGGCTTTAAGCGGCGAATGGGCGTGAATCCACTCACGCAGTACCTGCGCATCCACCGCTCCGCTGTTGCGATAGCCCGCGTGGTTATCCAGACGCGGATAACCGTCGCCGCCTGCCGCATTGAAGCTGTTGGTCGCCATACGATAGTGCTGCGTCTCCTGCAGCGGCTTGCCGTTGATCATGACGTCGCTGACCTGCTTTCCATCCGCGGTCAGGCTGATCCCGGCAAACTGGGCGTAGCCCCCCGTGTCCGGCTGAATATTGGCAACCACATCCAGATATTTTTTAATCTCCGCGCCGGTCAGGCTGACAGAGACCACCTGATTGCCAAACGGCTGAACCTGCAGCAGATCCCGCCAGCTGAGTTTGCCCGATTTCAGCGAGGTGCGAATGCCACCGCCGCTCATCACGGCAAAATCCGCCTGCGTGTGCGCCATCTGGGCGCGCAGAATCAGCTGGCCGAGGTTGGTCTGCTCAAAGCGAACCTGCTCTTTTTCACCGCTGAAGTCGCCGTCGGCGCTGCCGACATTGACGGTTAACTTCGCCTCCGCCCGCTTCTGGAACGGCATCAGCAGTTTCATCATCGCACTGTTTTTAGGGATCTCCTCCTGCCAGGTGAGCCAGGTTTCGCTGCCATCGGCATTTTTCACCCGGTGTTTAAGATTCACCGGCACCAGCTGATACGCCTCCAGCGCCACCTGACCGTTGCGGAAGGTAAAATCGCCGCGTCCGACATATCTGCCCCACTTGTCGGCCTGCATAATCCAGATGCCATTTTGCTTATCAGGCTGGCATGGCTGGCCAGGCTGATAATTTTTCACGCTGACGTTCTCTTTTTCCATACAGACGGCGTCATGCGAATGACCGCCGACAATCAGATTGATTGTCCCGGCGGGCAGGCTGCGCGCCAGGGTGACATCGTCAATGCCGTTGCTGCCATGGTCGCCATCGTCATAGTGACCAAGATGGGTCAGCGCGATAATCACATCCGGCTTTTCTGTGGCGCGCAGTTCGGCCACCGCCTTCACGGCTTCAGCAATCGGATCGCGGAAGTCGGTATCTTTAAGTCCTTCAGGGTTAGCCAGCTTCGCCGTGTCAGGCGTGATCAGCCCGACAACCGCGATTTTCAGTCCGAGACGGTTAAAGACCGCCCAGGGTTTAAACATCCGCTGACCGGTGCTTTTCTGATAGACGTTGGCAGCCAGCAGCGGGAAGCGCGCCCACTTCTCCTGCTTGCGCAGCACCGCAATCGGCTTATCAAACTCATGATTGCCCAGCGCCATGGCGTCATAACCAATCAGGTTCATCGCCCGAAAATCAGGTTCTGCATCCAGTTCGTCAGACTCCGGTACCCCGGTGTTCACATCCCCGGCGGAGAGGATCAGTGCGCCGCCGCCTCTGGCCTGCACGTCATAGCGCATCGTGTCCATCAGCGTTTTCTGTGCCGCCAGACCATACTCGCCCTGTTCATTGAACCAGAAATGGCCATGCTCATCGTTTGTGTGCAGCACGCTGAAGCGATAGCTGCGGTCGGCCTGGGCGGCCTGTGAAAACAGCGGAAACAGCGCCACCAGCAGCGCGACGCCCGCCCCTGTCCATCTTGAAAACACCACTGACATTCTCCTTAATTTTCCCCTGGCCCGAATTCCCGGCCGCATTGCCCCACTGTGTCGCACATTCTCCCGGCGAACTCAAGGCCAATGCGCATTACGCCAGCTGCACCGGTCCGCGCAATGCCGCCAGCAGAACCGGGGGCAGGCACCGTATCGCAGGCTCCCTGTCTGCCAGCGTCACCTCAACCGGCAGTTTGCTCTATTGTTAACTGATTGTTTACTCCTGCAAAAAGAGGGGCTGACGGGTTTTAGCCGCTCTGAGAGGCCATTTACCGGCTATTTGCGTCAGACTCCCGGCATTTACTCATGGTAATTTTTATTTATCCTGCTCTGGCTGAACCGCAAACTCAGCCAGTATTGCCGATAATGAGCAGAAATGGCCTTCCGATTGTGTAATTAGCTTTTTTTCCGGTTTTTTTACGCTATTCCCGCAAATTGCTCAGCGGAAGGTGTGATTTTACATTAAACTCGTTTGTTACAAGCGGATACATTTGCATACAAGGAGACAGGCATGCATCACACCACCCCGTTGATCACTACCATTGTCGGAGCGCTGGTTCTGGCATTTCTCCTTGGGATGCTGGCGAATCGCCTGCGTATCTCCCCGCTGGTCGGTTACCTGATGGCCGGCGTGCTGGCCGGCCCCTTTACCCCCGGTTTCGTTGCCGATACCAACCTGGCCCCTGAACTGGCTGAACTCGGCGTTATCCTGCTGATGTTCGGTGTCGGCCTGCACTTCTCAATGAAAGATCTCATGTCGGTAAAGTCGATCGCCATTCCCGGTGCCATCGCGCAGATCGCCGTCGCGACCTTACTGGGAATGGGATTGTCCTGGACGCTGGGCTGGTCATGGATGACCGGCCTGGTCTTTGGCCTCTGCCTCTCTACCGCCAGTACCGTGGTGTTGCTGCGCGCGCTAGAGGAGCGACAGCTGATCGATAGCCAGCGCGGGCAGATTGCGATTGGCTGGCTGATTGTTGAAGATCTGGTGATGGTGCTGACGCTGGTGCTGCTGCCTGCGATTGCCGGCATGATGGAACAGGGCAACGCCAGCGCCGGCCTGCTGGCCTGGGATCTGCTGTGGACCATCGGCAAAGTGGCGGCCTTTATGGTGCTGATGATGGTCGTGGGACGCCGGGCTGTGCCCTGGATCCTCGCCCGCAGTGCGGCGACCGGTTCACGTGAACTTTTTACCCTGGCCGTGTTAGCCCTGGCGCTGGGTATCGCGTTTGGCGCGGTTGAATTTTTCGATGTCTCGTTTGCGCTGGGTGCGTTTTTCGCCGGTATGGTGCTCAACGAGTCCGAACTGAGCCACCGCGCGGCACGCGATACCCTGCCGCTGCGCGATGCCTTTGCGGTGCTGTTCTTCGTCTCGGTGGGGATGCTGTTTGACCCTTCCATTCTGGTAACGCAGCCGCTGGCCGTGCTGGGTGCTCTGGTGATTATTGTGGTCGGCAAGTCAGTCGCCGCCTGGCTGCTGGTGTCACTGCTCGGCCATTCGCGTCGCACGGCGCTGACCATTTCGGTCAGTCTGGCGCAGATCGGTGAGTTCGCCTTTATCCTGGCGGGTCTGGGTATCTCACTCGGCCTGCTCAGCGATGAGGGGCGCAACCTGGTGCTGGCCGCCGCTATTCTGTCGATTATGCTCAACCCGATTCTGTTTACCCTGCTGGAGCGTTTTCTGGCGAAAACCGAAACCATGGAAGAGCAGACGCTGGAAGAGGCCATCGAAGAAGAGAAGCAGATTCCGGTCGATTTCTGCAATCACGCGGTGATTGTTGGTTATGGCCGGGTGGGCAGCCTGATTGGTCAGAAGCTGCTGGAGGCGAATGTGCCACTGGTGGTGGTTGAAAACTCCCGTCCGCGGGTCGAAGCGCTGCGCGAGCAGGGTATCAAAGCGGTGCTGGGCAACGCGGCCCGCGCTGAAACCATGGAACTGGCACGACTGGACTGCGCCCGCTGGCTGTTACTCACGATCCCGAATGGCTATGAGGCGGGTGAAGTGGTCACCGCCGCGCGTGAAAAACACCAGAACATTGAGATTATCGCCCGCGCCCACTACGACGATGAAGTGGAATACATCATGGAACGCGGGGCATCCCGCGTCGTGATGGGTGAGCGTGAGATCGCCAGCAGCATGCTGCAGATCCTGCAGGATGAGATGACGCAGGGCGAGGATTTACAGCCCTGTGATGTAGTGCGCTGAAGCCTGTTTAACAAGTCCCGGCAAATTACTGACATATCCCATTCAGGGTGAATTTTACAGCAACGAATAAACTCAACGCGCAGAGAACATGGTCAGAGGAGGAAAGCGTCCCGCACCAAGGATGGTGCGGGCCGAGCGGCCAGGGATGGCTTAAGCGACTTTCCGATCTGACCGTGTTCCCTAAGCAGGCCCGATCTCACCGCTAAACGAGCCAGACGCTGACAGTCATTTAAGGCCCTGCTGTTCAGAAGGGCCTTTTTTATATCCTGTCGCGACCCGCTTTACCGATCCCAGTAGGACTCTTCCAGGCTGTCCTCGCGTTCCGGCAGTCCGCGGGTTAAACGCGGCGAATGCTGGTTCAGCACCTGATAGCTGACACGGTTGGCGTACTTACACACCTGCGCCAGCGACGAGTAGGTCAGATAAGGACGTGCATGTTTACTGGAGTTGGGCACATTCAGACTGTGATAGGTGTTGGCGGTAATATCATGCAGTAACGCCGCCAGCGCCCCATCCCCCGCGCCATTGGTGTTCATGATCTTCTCCGGGCCGCCCATATAAGGCGCGATGTGCGAGAAGACACGCAGCGGCTGCTGGCAATCCTGCTGGCGCATCACCCGGCTGAACTCATACTGATTGAACTCCGCAATCGCGCCAGGCAGCAGCGGATGGTTGGTTTTGCGTTTGAACTCTTCCTCGGTGTACCCCGCCATATAGAGCCCGATTGGGCCAGCGGTACAGAGCACCAGATCCACCCACTCCAGCGCCATATCCGCGGCGAGCAGCGGATCGGACTCCCCGGTCAGTGCCAGCGCTTCCTCTTCATTCATCGCCACGATGCTGACATGGTCACGCAGGAAGTCACGCCAGAACTGAGGGTTGTCGCCAATCACATGTTTGGTGCCCAGCGTCAGCACCACCGGCACATGATGGCGTTTGGCATACTCAATCGCGCGCAGCGTCGCCTGCGGCATCGGCTCACCCTCGGCACAGCGCACCAGATAGGAGGTGAGAACCAGCGCCGAGGCCCCGGCAATTACGTCTTCCGGCACACTATCCGGATGAAGCTGATTCATCTGACCGGGGCTGATAGCAAAGGTGCGCTCGCCATGCTCGCCAATCAGCGTGAAGCAGCGACCGATCGCGCCATCCACTCCCTGAAGGAAGTTGAGATCTACCCGGCTTGAGGTGTTGCAGAGATAGCGATAGGCGTAGCCGCCAATCTGGATGTTGTTACACATCACGCCCAGCAGGACCGAGCGATCATCGGCCAGCACCGAAAAGTTATGCAGCGTGTTACCGATGGTGCCACCGGCAAACTGATGGGTGATGAGCCCGTCACGCATCAGCTCGCTGTACAGCGCTTCCGCGACATCATTGTCGATGACCAGTGAGTGCCCGGCACTCAGGCCGTATCGTGACAGAAAAGCATCATCGACTTTTGCTTCGATATCCACCAGCGTCTGGTCGATACCCACCACCCAGCTGCCCGCATCAACGTCGGTCTGAGTCGGCTGTAACAGGGGATCGCGTGCGCTGACGGGAAAGTAGTGTTTAGATTTGCGTTTGCCGGGAAATTTCATCGGGAGTGCCGTCTGGAAAAACAGGCGGAGAATGATATCACACTCTCCGCCTCTGCTTTAACGACGTGCGTTGACCAGTTGCACCATCATGTCGATGTGCGCGTCATCGGCGTTCAGTGCGGGAATGTACTCAAACTTTTCGCCGCCGGCGTGCATGAAGATTTCGCAGTTTTCACCACTGATCTCCTCCAGCGTCTCCAGGCAGTCTGACGAGAAGCCCGGGCTCATCACCTGAACATGTTTAATCCCCTTCGCAGGCAGGCTTTCCATCGTTTTGTCGGTGTAGGGCATCAGCCAGGGCTCACGGCCAAAACGCGACTGGAAGGTCATCATGTACTGATCCTCACGCAGGCCGAGCGCTTTCACCAGGGCCGCTGTGGTATCCGCGCAGCGCTGCGGATAGTCATCACCTTCGTTGGCAAAGCGCTGCGGAATGCCGTGGAAGGATAACACCAGCAGATCGGGCTGGCCGTGCCGCGCAAAGGATTGCTCGACAGAGGCTTTCAGCGCGGCGATATAGGCCGGATGCTCGGCGTAGTCGCGGATAAACTGCACCTCAGGCAATGAGCGATACGCTCTGAAGACGCTGGTCAGGCCATCCCACACCGCCGCCACGGTGGAGCAGGAGAATTGCGGATAGAGCGGCAGCACAATCAGGCGGGTCACGCCCTGCGCCATCAGCTTATCCACGGCGCTTTTCAGGCTGGGATTGCCGTAGCTCATACCCAGTTCAACCGGCATATCGACGCGGGCCGCCAGGGCGTCGCGCTGACGCTGGCTATAGACCAGCAACGGCGATCCCCCTTCCATCCAGACCGAAGCGTAGAGCTTCGATACACGCGGTGAGCGAAACGGCAGAATGACGGCATTGAGAACCGGCCACCAGAGCCAGCGCGGCGCATCGACCACGCGAGGATCGCTTAAAAACTGTTTCAGATAACGTTTAACAGCAGGTGTGGTAGGGGCGTCTGGCGTACCTAAATTAACCAGTAACACGCCGGGCTTATCTTGCCTCATTGGAGTTCCTTGATAACAACGGGGATGCGTGAAAACAGGGAAATTGTAGCGGAATTAGTGGGAGGTAAAAGCAATTACTGCAAAAGGGGCCGGTAATCCCGGCCCCGGTGAGCTTAGCCCAGAATCTTAGCCAGCTCAGCACTCACTTCGGACACCTTACGGGTGCCGTCGATTTTGTGATAGGCGGTGTTGCCCGCTTCCGCTTCTTTGCTGTAGTAAGCAATCAGCGGCGCGGTCATCTCATGGTATTCCACCAGACGCTTACGCACGGTCTCTTCCTGATCGTCTTTGCGCGTGGTGAGCTCTTCACCAGTCACATCATCTTTGCCTTCCACTTTCGGTGGATTGAAGGTGACGTGATAGACGCGGCCTGACGGCGCATGCACGCGACGACCCACGATACGTTCGACGATCAGTTCGTCCGGTACAGCGAACTCCAGCACGTGATCAACGGTGATCCCGGCTTCTTTCATTGCATCCGCCTGAGGAATGGTGCGCGGGAAACCGTCCAGCAGGAAACCTTTTTTGCAATCTTCCTGGGTGATACGCTCTTTAACCAGCGCAATCACCAGCTCATCGGTCACCAGTTTGCCAGCATCCATGATGGCTTTCGCCTGGTTGCCCAACTCGCTGCCTGCTTTCACTGCTGCACGCAACATGTCGCCAGTGGAGATCTGCGGAATGCCGTACTTCTCCATGATGAATTGGGCCTGAGTCCCCTTACCTGCGCCCGGAGCTCCGAGCAGAATAATACGCATTGCGTAAATCCCCTTGCGAATCGCATTGATCTATCTTGAAGGCGAAGAACATACCATTATGATCCGCTCATCACAAGGAAGGGCGCGGATCGCTCAGGGCTACTTTACTGGCTTTATGGCGCGAAACCAGACCCGGCTGGTCTGCCTGACGCTTTTTCAGATTTCATGCCGGTGCCGAGCAAATACTGCAGCCGGCGGCTCAGATAATGGGTCATATTCACGCTTTTTTTACCGCTGCCGCGCACGTTGGCATTCAGCTGCAGCCGCGCCTGCTGCGGCCACTTCACCACGTCATCGGCGTCCGACAGCCTGGCGAACAGCGGTGCCGGGAGCGTAAAGCTGGCAAAGGGCAGACCGGGCTGATGGCTGGAGTTGAGCGACAGCGGCCCTGAAAGTGAAAGCGCATCGACGGTGGCGGCATTGTAAGGCCGCCACTGCGGATCGTTGAGGCGATGCAGCGCCTCGTCGATGGCGGGCAGCGTCAGCCCCTGTTCAAACAGACGCAGTTCACTGCGTACCAGGGTGCTGAAGTCGTGCGTTCTTAGCGCCACCAGCACCAGATCGCCGCAGATCTCCGCATGCCTGTCCAGTCGGGTCACAAACAGACGGGCTTCGTCGATCAGTTTGTGATGCAGCACGCTGGCGAAGCTCTCGCTCGCTTCCGTCACGCCGTGGCGCTGGCACTCCCGCAGCGGGCGCACCCGGCCATCCGGTAAATCGACGTGCGGCACCAGCGTGATGTTACCGGCGATCAGGGGGATCGCGGGCAGAACGCTGAGTTCGGTAACCGGATAGTGTGAGGCGTAGCGGGTCTGATTGCGCGTCTGCTCCTGGCGCAGAAACAGCTGAGAGAGCAGCACCTGAGCCACATGCAGTGAGGGGGTAAAGAAGAGGTCAAACTGCTCAAGTTTATAATAACGTGACAGCGCCAGGCGCAACCGATGACGCGCCTCTTCAGACGTTTCATAGGATAAAGGGCCGTTTGCCATGGCAGTCTCGCTTGAATAATAGTGTGGCGTGAACGCAGGTGAAGCCAGGCGGAATAGCTGTGGAAAATCACAGATATAAGGATGAGTCAACCCGCCAGAATTTGTCCTGTAGAGTAGGCCAATGCGGCTGGACTTTAAAATGATATAAATTGACAATCCCTGTTAGATTTTTGCACAGGGGATAAGGATGAACGGACTGCCGCCACTGAGAGCGCTGCACTATTTCCATCAGGCAGCCTTGCACAGCAGCTTCAGCGTGGCGGCTGAACATCTGCACGTCACGCACAGTGCCATCAGCCATCAGATTCGCCAGCTGGAGAGCTGGATGGGCAAACCGCTGTTTGTCCGCACCAATGGCCGCGTAAAGCTGACGGCACATGGCGACCGGCTGCTGCTGAGCTGTCAGCAGGCATTCAGTGAATTACGCAGCAGCTGTGAAAATATCCGCACCGGCCTGCTTCAGCAGATTCGCATCTCCTGTGCCCCCAGTTTTTTATCGCAATGGCTGATCCCCCGCATCTCCAGCTTCTATCAGCGCTATCCGGAGATTGAGGTTCACTTTCAGCCGCTGGCTCAGGTTCCTCAACTGCGCAGCGAGCATGTGGATGTGCTGATCCTCAGCCATAGCGAGTCACCTGAACCCGATATTGACGCGATGCTGGTGAGCGAGGATGAGATCGGACCGCTCTGCGCCCCGCATTTCGCTTCACAGCTGCGGGTGGGCGAAGATTTATCGGCAATGCCGTTGCTGCATGCGGATACCCGTCTCCACGCCTGGTCAGAGTGGGCCTCAAAGGCAGGGGTCAGCGGCCGTTTCAGCAGCGGTAAGCACTTTGAGACGCTGACGCTGGCTATTCAGGCGGCACGCAGTGGTCTGGGCGTGCTGATGGCGCCGCGTCTGCTGGTTCGCCGGGAGCTGGAGGAGGGATCGCTGATCGCCCCACTCGGCTTTGTTCCCACCGATCGGGCAACATGGATGATGACGAAGCAGAGTCGCCGTGACGACAGCGAGATCACCCTATTTCGGGACTGGCTGCGGGATGCCGCACAGCCATAAAAAAAGCCGGTGATGATCACCGGCTTGATGTTGTTGACTCTGCTCTGAACTGCCCTGCTCGGCTCTGCTGTCAGATCGAGTTAGCACAGGGAACACGGTCAGATCGGAAAGACGCAAAAGCCGTCATCCCTGACACGCTCGACCCGCGCCATCCCTGGCGCGGGACGCTTTCCTCTTCTGACCGTGTCCCCTGCGCAGCGGGTGCAGGCGTTGCGGTCAGAATCATCCTGCTTTGGCTTTATCAGCCGACTGAGACCGGTGAAAATAGCGGTCTGAGGGTTTAAGCCGTCAGCAGCTGATTCATGCGACGGATAAACTGGTTTGGATCGTCCAGCGTGCCGCGCTCTGCCAGCAGTGCCTGATCCAGCAGCAGCTCAACCCACTCACCGAAGCGTGCTTCATCCTGAGTATCGGCAACACGTTTCACCAGCGGGTGATCCGGGTTGATTTCGAACAGGTACTTCACTTCCGGCACCTCTTGTCCGGCCGCAGCAAACAGCTTCGCCATCTGCGTGGTCATCTCGTTGGCGTCGGTCGTGACAATGGCGGGTGTGTCGGTCAGACGGTGAGTCAGACGTACTTCTTTCACGCGTTCACCCAGCAGATTTTTCACCCGCTCAACAAACGGCTCCAGCGCTTTTTCCGCCTCTTTCTGCTCTTCGGTCTCTTCATCGGCCAGCTTGCTCAGCGACTCGTCCGCTTTGCTCACTGACTGGAAGGTTTTCCCGTCAAACTCGGTGAGGTAGCTCATCATCCATTCGTCGATGCGATCGGAGAGCAGCAGCACCTCAATGCCTTTTTTGCGGAACAGCTCCAGATGCGGGCTGCTCTTGGCAGCGGCATAGCTGTCAGCAGTGATGTAGTAAATCTTCTCCTGACCTTCCACCATGCGGCTGACGTAATCTTCCAGCGAAACGGTCTGTGCCGCGCCGTCGCTCTGGGTAGTCGCGAAACGCAGCAGCTTCGCGATCGCTTCCTGATTCGCGTGATCTTCTGCCGGGCCCTCTTTCAGCACCAGACCGAACTCTTTCCAGAAGGTCTGATACTTCTCACTGTCATCTTTCGCCAGTTTTTCCAGCATCTGCAGGGTACGTTTGGTCAGCGCACCGCGCAGGCTCTGCGTGACGCGGCTGTCCTGCAGGATCTCACGGGAGACGTTCAGCGGCAGATCGCTGGAGTCAATCAGGCCACGTACAAAGCGCAGGTAGTTCGGCATAAACTGCTCAGCGTCATCCATGATAAAGACGCGCTGCACATAGAGTTTCAGGCCATGCTTCTGATCGCGGTTCCACATATCGAACGGCGCGCGCGCCGGAATGTAGAGCAGGCTGGTATATTCCTGCTTACCTTCCACCCGATTGTGGCTCCACGCGACCGGATCGCTGAAGTCGTGGGCGATGTGCTTGTAGAACTCGTTGTACTCTTCATCGCTGATGTCAGATTTGTTGCGGGTCCACAGCGCCTGGGCTTTGTTGATCTTCTCCCAGTGCGTCGTGTCGCTCTCTTCATCTTTGCTTTCGATCTCAACCGGCAGCGCGATGTGATCGGAGTACTTGCTGATGATGTTGCGAACGCGCCAGACATCCAGGAACTCATCTTCGCCTTCGCGCAGATGCAGGGTGATCTCGGTGCCGCGGTCGGCTTTCTCAATCTCCGCCAGGGTATATTCACCCTCGCCTGCTGACTCCCAGAAAACCCCTTCATCGGCTGAGGCGCCCGCGGCACGGGTGCGCACGGTCACTTTATCCGCCACAATAAAAGCGGAGTAGAAGCCCACACCAAACTGACCGATCAGCTGGCTGTCTTTCGCCTGGTCAGAACCCAGGGATTCAAGGAAAGATTTGGTGCCTGATTTGGCGATAGTCCCGAGGTTCTCAATCACCTCATCACGACGCATACCGATACCGTTGTCGCTCAGCGTCAGGGTACGGTTGTCCTTATCAACAGAGAGACGAACGTGCAGCTCGCCATCACCTTCATACAGGCTGGAATCTGACAGGGCGCGGAAGCGCAGTTTGTCTGCCGCATCCGAGGCGTTGGAGATCAGCTCACGCAGGAAAATCTCTTTGTTTGAATAGAGAGAATGGATCATCAGGTGCAGAAGTTGTTTTACTTCCGACTGAAAGCCACGGGTCTCTTGTCCTTTCATGGTCATTGCTACCTCAACAAAACAGGTTGAACAAACGTTGAGGTTGATGTGGGGATGACGGGGGGATTTTCAAGCCGGTGTCTGTCACAACACCGGCAAGTGATTAAAATTTAAACTTCTGGCGACCCGCCAGTGAATGGGAGAGCGTGGTGCCATCGACCATCTCCAGCTCACCGCCCACCGGCACGCCGTGCGCGATTCGGCTGGCGCTGACGCCATACTGGCCACAAAGCTCCGCGATATAGTTCGCGGTCGCCTCACCTTCCACCGTCGGGTTGGTGGCGAGGATCACTTCCTGCAGGGTTTCACTCTCCAGACGCTGCTCCAGACGATCCAGACCGATGTCGGCCGGACCGATCCCGTCGAGCGGCGAGAGATGGCCCATCAGGACAAAGTAGCGACCGCCAAACTGGCCGGTCTGCTCAATGGCGTGGATATCCGCCGGGCTTTCCACCACGCAAATCTGACCGTTCTGCTGACGCCGTGGGTTGGCGCAGATCGTGCAGATTTCCTGCTCGGTGAAGGTGCGGCAATCGGCACAGTGACCAATTTCCGACATCGCCCGGGTCAGCGCCTGTGCCAGCCGCATGCCCCCGCTGCGATCGCGCTGCAGCAGCTGAAACGCCATGCGCTGAGCCGACTTCGGCCCCACGCCGGGCAGACAGCGCAGCGACTCCATCAATGATTCAAGCAGTGGGCTGGTTTGCATCAGAATGGCATCTTAAAGCCTGGCGGCAGCTGCATGCCTGAAGAGACAGAAGCCATCTTCTCTTTCTGGGTTTCGTCAATGCGACGTGCAGCATCGTTGAACGCTGCCGCAACCAGATCTTCCAGCATGTCTTTGTCATCTTCCAGCAGGCTGGGATCGATTTCCACGCGACGGCAGTTGTGCGCGCCGTTAATGGTGACTTTTACCAGGCCAGCACCGGACTCACCGGTCACTTCAAGCGCGGCGATCTCTTCCTGAACTTTGGCCATTTTGTCCTGCATCTGCTGGGCCTGTTTCATCAGGTTGCCCAATCCGCCTTTACCACCAAACATAGTTTTCTCTCTCAGCTAAGGCTACAACGCTATCGTGACGATAGCAGCAGCGTGTTCAAACAGGTCGGATACTCTCCTCATCCAGATCGGCATCGAAAAATCGCTGTAGCGTCTGGATGTGGGTATCACAGGTGATCGACTGACGCGCCTGCGCCAGTTTCTCTTCGTAAATGGCCTGACGCCACTCCAGTGGCGTCAACACCGATGAATTATCGTCTTCAACTACCGAGAGTTCAACTCTCTGCCCGGCGTGCTGACTCAGCGCCTCGCTTAACACCTGCTGCGCCGACGCTGAATTAAGATGCCGCTGGCTGCTGCGCAGATGCAGGCAGACGCCGCTTTCGGTCACCTCTTTCCACGCGTTTAAGGCCAGCTGCTGAACCAGCTTCGGCAGCGGCAGGAGAGCGATTTCTGCGGCCCAGGGATCGCGCTGCTGCGCCTCTTCCGCCAGACGCGCCGCCAGCTCAGGGGTTTTCTCATGCTCCAGCGCAGAACGCAAGGCCTTTGGCGTCGCCACCGGCTCCGCCACTTCCTCCGTCTGATTTACCGCCTTCCAGCGGTACGCTTCCTCTTTTACCGGCGCGGCAGGCTCGCGATCGCGGATCCGCTGCTGACTGCGCTCGGTAACGGAAGCCAGCCGCTCCAGCGCGGAGTTGGCCGGCCGCGCACCTGGCGCCGCCGGCTCACTCTTTTTTGGTTTGTTCGCTCCCTGACGCAGCAACTGAGTGCGCGCCTGCAGGAGCTGGCTGGTGGAACTCGACAGCGCGCTGTCCGGTGCGGCATCGGGCGGCGGCGAACGCGGTGGCTCCGCGTCGGGTGCCGCCATCTGTGGCTGCGCGGCAACCGGCTGCGGGGTTACGGCTGGCTGCGGCTGTGGCTGTGCCGTCTGCGGCGGTGTCGCAGCGGCCGGTGACGGCGTGGCTGGTTGTCGGGCGGCTGGTGCCGCTGATGTCGATCCCGCAGCCGATCGCTGTGCCGGGGCTACTGGTGACATCTGCTCGGTTAATGCGGGACGCGCAATGGGTTCCGCCACCGCGGCTTTCGGATGAAACGCCAGTGCACGCAGCAGCGTCATCTCCACCCCCATGCGGCGGTCGGGCGCAATCGGCAGATCCTTGCGCCCCATCAGCAGGGTCTGATAGTAGAGCTGCAGATCGGCGGGCGGCACCACCCGGGCCAGTTCCCGCAAACGAAGCGCGCTGCTCTCGTCATCATCGTTGAGTGAGGCGGGCAGCAGTTGCACCATCGCAATCTGATGCAGCAGGCGCAGCATTTCTACCAGCAGCGCCTCCCACTCGACGCCGCGAGACGCCGCCTGACTCAGCAGGTTCATCACCTGCTGACCGTCACCCTCGACCAGCGCCTCCAGCAGCCCCAGCGGCTGCTCATCATCCAGCGTGCCAAGCATGACGCTGACCGTGCTGCTGGTCACCGCCCCCTGCCCCATGGCAATGGCCTGGTCAGTGAGGCTCAGCGCATCGCGCATACTGCCATCGGCAGCCCGTGCCAGGAGTTGCAGCGCACGGTTTTCACTCTCAATCTGCTCCTGCTTCAGGACATGCTCAAGCTGCTGACGGATTTGATCGACATCCAGCGCCTTGAGGTGAAACTGCAGACAGCGCGAGAGGATGGTCACCGGCAGTTTCTGCGGATCGGTCGTGGCCAGTAAAAACTTAACGTGTGAAGGCGGCTCTTCCAGCGTCTTTAACAGCGCATTGAAGCTGTGACGCGACAGCATGTGCACTTCATCGATCAGATAGACTTTGAAGCGGCCACGCGCCGGGGCGTATTGCACGTTGTCGAGCAGATCGCGGGTGTCTTCAACTTTGGTGCGTGATGCGGCGTCAATCTCGATCAGATCGACAAAGCGGCCCTGCTCGATTTCCCGGCAGTTGTCACACTGACCACAGGGGGTCGCGGTGATACCGGTTTCGCAGTTAAGGCCTTTGGCCAGCAGACGCGCAATGGTGGTTTTCCCGACGCCGCGGGTGCCGGAGAAGAGATAAGCATGATGGATGCGTCCCAGAGACAATCCATTCGCCAGCGCGGTCAGAACATGTTCCTGACCGACAACATCAGCAAAAGCCTGGGGACGCCATTTTCGCGCAAGTACCTGATAGCTCATGTGGATTCGACGAAGTTGGATGGAAAGATGAGCGCAGACGCTCTGCAACCCCTGTATAAGATTGCAGTAGTCTATCAGCTACGCTTTTGCCTGGCACTCGTTATCTTGACGCCAGGGGCGTGACGGCCTCGCGCGGGAGCAAGGCCGGAAGAGTGGCTTAGTGGCCGGGGAATTTAACCAGGCTGTAGCTCTCAACGCCCAGGGCAGTCAGACGCGATTCACCGGTCAGGTCGAACAGATTGATGATGAACGCCGCGTCTTTCACTTCACCGCCTGCACGACGAATCAGTTTCACTGTCGCTTCGATCGTGCCGCCGGTTGCCAGCAGGTCATCGACCACCAGCACCACGTCGCCAGGCTGAATGGCATCTTTGTGCAGTTCCAGCTGATCGGTGCCGTACTCCAGCTCATAGGCTTCGCTGTAGGTTTCACGAGGCAGTTTGCCCGGCTTACGCACCGGCACAAAACCGACGCCGAGGCCCAGCGCCACCGGTGCGCCAAACAGGAAACCGCGCGCTTCCGTGCCGACCACTTTGGTGATGCCTTTATTACGGTAACGCTCAACCAGCAGCGCAATCGACGCGGCATAGGCTTTGGGATCTTCCAGCAGGCTGGTGACATCGCGGAACAGGATGCCTGGCTTAGGATAATCGGGGATGCTTTTGATGCTGTTTTTAATGAATTCAAGCTGCTGCGCAGTGTCGGTCATGATGATACGCCTGGTAAAAAATTCTGTTTCGCGCAGCTTCAAAAGCGCTAATACCTGGTAAAAGGCTCAGCGGAAGTTAATTCACAAAGGGAAGCCACGCACGAAGACGCCCAAATCTAAGCAAATGACCGGCTAATTGCAACTTTATCCGGGTGGGGGCGGTGCGTCCGCTGTTTCTGCCACCACCGGAATCCGCCACATAAACAGCAGCAGTGCGGCCAGCATGATCAGCAGCATGACGCGAACCCAGACCTGGTGCACCAGAAACAGGGAGAGGCTAAAGGTCGCCACGATCAGACAGATGGCACGCACTTTGGCACCCGGCGGCATGGCGCGATGCTGCTGCCAGTGGCGCAGATAGCGGCCAAAAGGCGATTTCCACAGCAGCCAGTGATGAAAGCGCGGCGAGGAGCGGGCGAAACACCAGGCTGCCAGCAGCATGAATGGCGTGGTAGGTAATAAAGGTAATACAATGCCCAGCGTTCCCAGCACAATGGCCAGCCAGCCGAGGGTTAATAACAGAATGCGTTGCATAAATGCCGCCCAGCTCTTTCTTCATCTGCTTACGTTAGCACAGTTGAGCGTGCCGCGATGAGGGCGATCGCCATACAGCAGCGATTGCAGCAGCTTATTCTCACCCTGCGTGAGACCCTGGCACGTCACCCGGACGGCGTCTGCCGCCTGCCACGTTTTGACAGTCAGCTGTTCCACACCAAAGGCACCCGGCTGGCAGACTATCTGCAGGAAGTGGAGCTGAATTTCGCCCGGCTGTGCGACAGCAGCCAGGATCTGGTTCGCAGCCGCTGGCTGGCGGAACGCCTGGTCGATCAGATTGCGGCTCTGCAACGTGAGGTGAGTACCCAGCAGTTGCGTCTGCGACGTGAACAGCCGGTGCAGGGACCCGCTCCGACAAAATATCAGGAGTACCGTGAATTTGAGCGGCGTCTGCTGGCGATGATCGATCAGCGTGAGCAGCGTCTGGCCCTGGCGGAAACCCTGATGATTCAGCAGCAGCTGAAGCAGGAGCTGGAAACGTTAGAGGGTCGGCTGGCTCGCTGCCGTCAGGCGATTCGCTCGGTGGAGTGGGCGGCCTCACTGCGCGGCAGCGAATAAAACGCAGCGCGACAAAAGCGCTTCTATACTGGGTGTGATTCTGCGCGGAGAAGAACAATGGGCTTATTCACCTGGCTGTTATGTGGGCTGCTGCTGGGGTTGCTGAAACGTCTGCTGCTGCCGGGACGCCCTGGCGGGCTGGTGGCCACCCTGACACTGTCGATGATCGGCGCCCTGATTGGCGGCTATATTGCGACATACTTTGAACTGGGTTCACTGGCCACGGTGCACATCGGCGCGCTGGGGATGGCCATTGCAGGTGCGCTGCTGATGTTGCTGGTCGTGGCCCGATTACGTATATAGGAGAAGCGATGTCACTGGAAAATGCTCCTGACGACGTCAAACTGGCCGTCGATCTGATTCAGCTGCTGGAAGAGCATCAACTGCCGGTGGAGACGGTGCTCTCAGCGCTGGCCATGGTGCAGCGCGACTTCGAGAACAAACGCGACCGTCAGCCCGATTAATGGCGGGCGGTCAGCGTCGGGCTGAGGCACAGCATATCGATGAAGGCATTTACCAGCGTCGGCGCGTCGGCGGCTAAATCAAAGCTCTCTGGCGCGAACAGCCAGCTTTCCATCATGCCGTTGACATACCCACGCAGAATAATGGCGGCCTGCCGCGTGCTGAGCGTGCCCGGAAGCTGTTCCGCTTCAATACACTGACGCAGGACATCTTCGATTTTGTCGTAGCACTCCAGCAACAGGCTCTGCTGCATACTCTTCATCGCCGACATTTCGCCAACAAATTCGCATTTGTGGAAAATGATCTCCATCAAGGCGCGGCGCTGAGGATCCTTTGCTGTCGCTTCAAAGATATAGACCAGCATTGCACGCAACACAGAGAGTGGATCACCAGGGTATTTTGTCTGATACTCAAGTTCCACATCATCCAGACCGGCATCACAACGAAGCCATATTTCATGTAAGAGATCGGCTTTATTTTTGAAGTGCCAGTAGATTGCCCCGCGCGTCACACTGGCAGCGGTTGCAATATCGGCCAGAGACGTGGCTGAGACGCCCTGCTGCGAAAACAGAACAAGGGCGGCATCAAGAATTTGATGCCGCGTTTCAAGTGCTTGCGCTTTGGTTTTTCGTGCCATAGGGGGCTTTTTTTACAAACGGGTAAGTTTACATACATTTGTGAATGTATGTACCATAGCACGACCTGCGACTTGACACAGCAATGGGTTTTTCAGTTTGTGATCCATTGACCAATTGATATCGGACACTAGAGGTTTATTTATGAATAAAATCAGAGGATTATCGCCTCTGGCGGCCGTCCTGATGCTATCAGGCAGCTTTTTGTTAACAGGATGTGACAACAATAAATCCGAACAAGCCGCCCAGCAACCGCCAGAAGTGGGTGTCGTGACCCTGAAAACTGAACCCCTGAAAATTTCGACTGAACTTCCAGGCCGTACCTCAGCCTATCGCGTGGCTGAAGTGCGTCCGCAGGTTTCCGGTATCATTCTCAAGCGTAACTTTATTGAAGGCAGTGATATCAAAGCCGGTCAGTCTCTCTATCAGATCGACCCGGCCACCTATATGGCTGCTTATGACAGCGCGAAAGGCGATTTAACCCAGGCACAGGCCAACGCCCGTATTGCTCAGCTGACCGTTAAGCGTTACAAGCCACTGCTCGGCACGAAATATATCAGTCAGCAGGATTACGACACGGCGGTTGCCACGGCTGCGCAGAATGACGCAGCGGTCCAGGTGGCAAAAGCCAACGTGGAAACGGCCCGTATTAATCTGGCCTACACCAAAGTCACCTCCCCTATCAGTGGCCGCATCGGCAAATCGTCAGTCACCGAGGGTGCGCTGGTACAAAGCGCCCAGACCACCGCGCTGGCGACCGTGCAACAGCTTGACCCGATGTATGTCGATGTGACCCAGTCGAGCGAAGATTTCATGCGCTTACGTTCAGAGCTGGAGTCAGGTCAGCTGAAGCAGACCGATGGTAAAGCCAGCGTGACCCTGCTGATGCAGAACGGCAACACTTTTGCGCAGAAGGGAACACTGGAGTTTTCTGACGTCACCGTCGATGAGACCACCGGCTCCATCACCCTGCGTGCCATTGTCCCGAACCCGGACCATACCCTGTTACCGGGCATGTTTGTGCGCGCGCGTCTGGAGGAAGGGACCAATCCGAATGCGTTGCTGGTTCCACAGCAGGCGGTCACCCGCACGCCAACAGGCCAGGCGACGGTCATGGTGGTCGGCGCAGACAACAAAGTTGAATCGCGTCAGGTCACAACCTCACAGGCGATTGGCGACAAATGGTTAGTCACCGACGGCGTTAAAGCGGGTGAACGTGTGATCAGCACAGGTCTGCAGCGAGCCAAGCCGGGCGCACAGGTTACCCCACAAGAAGTCTCAGACGATGCGAAAGCGGCACCCGATTCTAAGCCGCAGTCTGACAAGTCATCGTCATAACAGGAGCCGTTGATTCATGGCTAAGTTCTTTATCGATCGCCCCATCTTTGCGTGGGTGCTCGCCATCATCATCATGCTGGCCGGTGCGCTGTCGATTCTCAAACTCCCGATCGAGCAATATCCCAATGTTGCGCCGCCGGCGATTGAGATTCAGGCCTCTTACCCTGGTGCGGATGCGAAAACGCTGCAGGACACGGTGACCCAGGTCATTGAGCAAAATATGAACGGTATCGATGGACTGATGTATATGTCCTCGAGCAGTGACTCATCCGGTACCCTGACCCTGACCATCTCCTTTGAGTCAGGCACGGATGCAGACATCGCGCAGGTTCAGGTGCAGAACAAACTGCAGCTGGCGATGCCACTGCTGCCGCAGGAAGTTCAGCAACAGGGGATTCAGGTTAAAAAATCCTCCAGCAGCTTCCTGATGGTTGCCGGCTTCATCAGCGACGATGACAATATGACTCAGAATGATATTTCTGATTATATTTCCTCGACCATTAAAGATCCGCTGAGCCGCACCAAAGGTGTCGGTGATACCCAGGTGTTTGGTGCGCAGTATGCGATGCGTATCTGGATGGACCCGCACAAGCTCAATAACTACAACCTGACGCCGGTTGACGTGATCAGCGCGCTGAACACGCAGAACGCCCAGGTTGCCGCCGGTCAGTTAGGCGGGACACCGCCGGTGCCGGGACAGCAGCTTAACGCCTCTATCATTGCGCAGACCCGCCTGACCTCGACCGAGGAGTTCGGCAAAATCCTGCTGAAAGTGAATGAGGATGGTTCACAGGTTCGCCTGCGTGACGTAGCAAAAATCGAGCTCGGTGCAGAAAACTACGAGATCATTGCCCGTTATAATGGCCGGCCCGCGTCCGGTATCGGTATCAAACTGGCAACCGGCGCCAACGCCCTGGATACCGCGAATGCGGTGAAAGCGGAACTGGCGAAGATGCAGTCCACCTTCCCGGCCGGAATGAAAGTGGTTTATCCGTATGACACCACCCCATTCGTTAAGATCTCGATTTTCGAAGTGGTGAAAACGCTGGCTGAAGCCATCGTGCTGGTGTTCCTGGTCATGTACCTGTTTCTGCAGAACTTCCGCGCGACGCTGATTCCGACTATCGCCGTGCCGGTGGTGTTGCTCGGCACCTTCGCCATCATCAGCATTTTTGGCTACTCGATAAACACCCTGACACTGTTCGGGATGGTGCTGGCTATCGGCCTGCTGGTGGATGACGCCATCGTGGTGGTAGAGAACGTTGAGCGCGTGATGCAGGAAGAGGGCTTGCCGCCAAAAGAGGCGACCAGGCGTTCTATGGAGCAGATTCAGGGGGCGCTGGTCGGTATCGCGCTGGTGCTGGCCGCGGTATTTATCCCGATGGCGTTCTTTGGTGGTTCGACCGGTGTGATTTACCGCCAGTTCTCGATCACCATTGTGTCAGCCATGGCGCTGTCGGTGCTGGTTGCCCTGATTCTGACCCCGGCACTCTGCGCCACCATACTGAAGCCGGTGAAAAAAGACGGTCACGGTAAAACGACCGGCTTCTTCGGCTGGTTTAACCGGATGTTCGACAAAAGTACCAATCACTATGTCGACAGCGTTGGCCACATCATTCGCAGCACCGGCCGTTATATGGTGATCTACCTGGTCATCGTGGTCGGCATGGCGTATCTGTTCATGCGTCTGCCCTCTTCATTCTTACCGGAAGAGGACCAGGGGTTACTGCTGGCTCAGGCGCAGCTGCCTGCGGGTGCTACGCAGGAACGCACCCAGAAAGTGCTGGATCAGGTCACCGACTACTTCCTGACGCAGGAGAAAGACACGGTTAAATCGGTGTTTACCGTTAACGGCTTCGGCTTTGCCGGTCGCGGACAGAACACCGGTATTGCTTTCGTCAGCCTCAAGCCGTGGGATGAGCGAACCGGCAGCGACATGAAGGTACCGGCGATTGCCGGGCGTGCGATGAAGGCGCTGGGTGCCATCAAAGATGCGATGGTCATCCCCTTCAACCTGCCAGCCATTATCGAACTGGGTAACGCCACCGGCTTCGACTTTGAGCTGATTGACCAGGCCAACCTGGGCCACGAGAAACTGACCGAAGCGCGTAATCAGCTGTTCGGCATGATTGCCCAGCATCCTGACACCCTGGTGGGTGTGCGTCCTAACGGTCTGGAAGATACGCCGCAGTACAAGCTGATCATCGATCAGGAGAAAGCACAGGCGCTGGGCGTATCGTTAAGCGATATCAACACCACGCTGGCGGCCTCCTGGGGCGGCTCCTACGTCAATGACTTCATCGACCGTGGTCGCGTGAAGAAAGTTTACGTCATGGGTAAAGCGGACTCCCGTATGCTGCCGGATGATATCGGCAAATGGTATGTGCGCAACAGCAACGGAACGATGGTGCCTTTCTCCGCCTTCTCGACGGCGAAGTGGCAGTATGGTTCACCGCGTCTTGAGCGTTACAACGGTCTGCCTGCGATGGAAATCCTGGGTCAGGCTGCGCCAGGTAAGAGCTCCGGTGCCGCCATGGATCTGATGGAGCAGCTGGCGGAGAAACTGCCTGCGGGTATCGGCTATGACTGGACGGGCATGTCTTACCAGGAACGTCTGTCGGGCAACCAGGCGCCTGCGCTCTATGCCATCTCGCTGATTGTGGTCTTCCTGTGTCTCGCCGCCCTGTATGAGAGCTGGTCGATTCCGTTCGCGGTTATGCTGGTGGTTCCGCTGGGGGTTATCGGTGCGCTGATCTTCACCACCCTGCGTGGCCTGAGTAACGACGTCTACTTTGTGGTGGGGTTACTGACAACCATTGGCCTCTCGGCGAAGAACGCCATCCTTATCGTCGAATTTGCTAAAGATTTGATGGATAAAGAGGGCAAAGGCCTGGTGGAATCGTCGCTGGAAGCCTGTCGTATGCGTCTGCGTCCGATCCTGATGACGTCACTGGCGTTTATTCTCGGGGTACTGCCGCTGGCGATCAGTACCGGTGCCGGTTCCGGTTCGCAGAACGCCGTGGGTACTGGCGTTATCGGCGGCATGGTTACCGCGACCGCGCTGGCTATCTTCTTTGTTCCGGTGTTCTTCGTTGTGGTTCGCCGCCGCTTCAGTAAGCACAAAGAGGAACCGCGCAGCGCTGAGCCGGTTGAGCACAACCAGACCCACTAAGCAGTAACACCTCTAAGGCCGCGCAAGCGGCCTTTTTTTTACCCTTCAGTTTCGCCCTCCTCTCCCCCTCGCCTTTCTGCCATCAGCAGACGTTGCATTCCGTTCCGTGGCGGCGCATAATATTGTTATATTATAACATTACACAGGTGTGCATTATGAAAGCAAATATCCATCCTCACTATCGCCCGGTGGTCTTCCATGACACCTCAGCTGACGTTTACTACAAGATCGGCTCAACCATTAAAACCGACCGCACCGTAGAGTTTGAAGGTGAAACGCTGCCCTACGTCACGCTGGATGTGTCGTCGGCTTCACACGTTTTCTACACCGGTAAACAGAAAGATTTCGCTAAAGAGGGCAGCACCGCGCGCTTTAACCAGCGCTTCGGGCGCTTCCTGGGTCGTAAATAGAGGAGAGGGTCATGCAGGTATTAAGCTCGCTGCGTTCCGCAAAAAATCGCCATCGGGATTGCAGGGTGGTCCGTCGCAAGGGGCGTATTTACGTCATCTGCAAAACGAATCCGCGCTTTAAAGCCGTACAGGGAAGAAAGAAGAAACGCTAGTGTGTGTCGTGATGACTGGCCGGGCTTGCCCGGCCTTTTTTATGCTTACTGCATGCTCTTCAGCATGGCGTTCACGTTGTGCTTAAAGGCAGCCTGATAGGTCGGTGCCGGACCAGAAGCCGGGGACAACGCTTCCGGATAGAGCTCACCGCCCGGCTCCGCTCCCGTAGCGCTGGCGATCTGTTTAACCAGACGCGGATCGGTCTGGTTCTCAATGAAATAGCGGGTGATGTGCTGCTGTTTCAGCTGAGTGATCAGATCACCGACGTTACTGGCACTCGCTTCAGCTTCGGTAGAGAACCCGACGGGCGCCAGGAACGTCACGCCATAGCGCTGGCTAAAGTAGCCAAAGGCATCATGGCTGGTCAGCACCTTCCGCTTCTCCACAGGAATTTTATCAAACGCCGTCTTTGCCCAGCTATCCAGCGCCTGTAACTGCTGAATGTAATTCTGTCCGCGCTGACGGATCGCCGCAGCATCCTCGGGGTCGGCTTTGACCAGCGCATTCATCACGTTGGTCGCATAGATCACGCCGTTCTGCATGCTGTTCCAGGCGTGCGGATCGGTGATGGTTTTGCCCTCCTCTTCCATGCTGCGCGTGGTGACACCCGCAGAGGCGACTACCGGCTGACCGTGATAACCGGAAGCGCTGACCAGGCGGTCCATCCACCCTTCCAGTCCCAGCCCGCTGACAAAGACCAGATCCGCTTTTGCCAGCGCCTGGCTGTCCTGCGGCGTCGGTTCAAACGTATGGGGATCGCCATCCGGCCCTACCAGACTTTTTACCTTCACATGATCGCCTCCCACCTGGCTGACGATGTCTGCCAGCACGGTAAAGCTGGCGACAACGTCTACGGTTTTTGCCATCGCCAGCGGCGTGGCGAACAGCGCAGCGAGCGCCAGACTAACCGGTAATTTTTTCATAGATACCCCTTGAGATTAATGGCGGCGTAAAATTCCGCCGCACGGTCCTGTCAGAATCGAGAGAAAGAAGAGCATGGCGGCGCTCAGCACCACGGCGGGGCCAGCCGGCAGCGAGAAGTGCCAGGAGAGCATCAGGCCCGCCAGCGCAGAGAGGGTTGCCATGAAGATGGCGATGGCCAGCATCGCCGCAAGATGACGGCTCCAGAAACGGGCGCTGGCAGCGGGTAACATCATTAAACCCACCGACATCAGCGTGCCCAGCACCTGAAAGCCCGCGACCAGGTTCAGCACCACCAGCATTAAAAACAGGCCATGCACCAGCGGCGCGCTCCATTTCCCCTGCGCCCGCAGAAAGTCACCGTCAAAGGCATCGATGACCAGCGGGCGATAGATCACCGCCAGCATGATCAGCGTAAAGGCCGCGATACCCCCGACCAGCAACAGCGCCGCGTTATCGACCGCCAGCAGCGAGCCAAACAGAACGTGCAGCAGATCCACGCTTGAGCCGCGCAGTGAAACCAGCGTGACGCCCAGCGCCAGTGATCCAAGATAGAACCCGGCAAAGCTGGCATCCTCTTTCAATGGCGTGTAGCGACTGACTGCGCCAGAGAGCAGCGCGACCGCCAGCCCGGCAATCAGGCCGCCGATACCCATGGCCACCAGTGAGAGGCCGGAGATCAGATAGCCAATGGCCGCACCCGGCAGCACCGCATGGGATAAGGCGTCACCAATCAGGCTCATGCGACGCAGCGAGAGGAACACGCCGAGTGGCGTGGCACTGACGGCGAGCGCCAGGCAGGCCACCAGCGCTCGCCGCATAAAGCCAAATTCGATAAAAGGCTGAATCAGGGTCACGAGGCTCGACTCCGTGCCAGGACATCGGACCGGAAGGTATCGCTGAGATGATGTTCATCCATCGACAGGACGTTACTGAAGTAACGCGCCACCAGCGGGCGGTCATGCAGCACCACCAGCAGAGAGGTGCCTGCCTGCTGCTGCTGCTCCAGAATCGACATCAGCAGGGTAACCGTCTGGCTGTCTATGCCGTTAAAGGGTTCATCCAGCAGCCAGAGCGCGCTGCGCTGCAGCATCAGCCGGGCAAACAGGACGCGCTGAAGCTGCCCGCCCGAGAGGGTGGCCGGTTGCGCATCCGCATAATCGCTCATCTGAACCGCCTCCAGCGCCTGCCCGATTTCCCGCCGCAGTGACCGGTTAATGCCGCCAAACCAGCCGCAGCGTGGCCAGCAACCCATGGAAACCAGTTCGAAGACCGTCAGCGGAAAGCGGGTCTCAAGTTCGGTGCGCTGTGGCAGCCAGCCGATATCCCGGCGTGCCACCTGCAGTTCGCAGCGTCCGCTTACCGGCGGCAGTAAGCCCGCAATGGTTTTCAGCAGGGTCGATTTCCCGCTGCCGTTTGCGCCGACCAGCGCAGTCATGGAGCCTGCTGCGAGCTGACCCGTGATCGCCGGGGTGACCCCCTCTCCCTGGTAGCCTGCACGCAGTGCGTAAAATCGGATCATGCGCTGATCCCCCAATATATCGCGACAGCCAGCAGCGCGATGATCAGCAGGGCGACGCCCAGCCGTCCGCCCAGCGACATAAGTAATCCACTCTGACGCATCAGTTCACCAATATGTTATAACATAACAATAAGAATACCGGATGCAGCCTGCGGTTCAAGAGCGGAATGTGTTTCAAAAGGTATCGGGAGTCCGGCGGCCCCGGGGGCGTTTAAGCCACACCCGCCGCACCGCTTTGCTGGCAAAACTCAGAAAATGACAGTTTTGTGCTTTACTGGCTTGCAAACCTGTTGCGTAAAACCAATGATAGGTTTATTAACGGTTAGGAGTAGACAAGATATGCTGTCACGGATTGAATGTGATATTGCGATAGGTGAAACAGACTGCGCAAAAATAGCTGAAGTTGTTCAGCGGAATATTCTCAAAATATCAGATTTGCTGACAGGGGATTTACGCTGGTACGCTCAGAATGCGCAGTTAGTACCAGACAGTTTAAAAATAGTTTCCGTTGAATACCTGGATCTGAATAGTTTTAAATTACTTTACGATTTTCAGTGGAATTTATTTAGTCCCTGTCAGGATCTGAATGAAACGGTGCCCCAAACGGAGCGGGTAAATTTTTACATTAAGCCCGGTGCGCTTGAGTTTGATGTGATAGACAACCAGCAACCCTCTCCGGGTGATGAATTGTAATATTTAGTAATTGAGATGAGCAGAACTAATGGTTTTACACTATCTTTAACGTATCCCGTTTAATAACCACCTGAAAGATCGCTTCCTGGCCGCTTTATCCGAACTCGCCGCCCTGCGGCAACTGTGCAAGCTATGGAGGGGAAAAAGATGGACGAATACTCACCAAAACGGCATGATATTGCCCAGCTGAAATACCTGTGTGAGAGCCTGTTTGACGACAGCATGGCAACATTGACTGACAGCCATCATGGCTGGGTAAATGATCCCACTTCTGAAAGCAATCTGCACCTGAACGATCTGATTGAACATATCGCTTCGTTCACCATGAATTACAAAATTAAACACGTTGAAGATGAAGCGCTGATTTCGCAAATCGATGAATATCTTGATGATACTTTTATGTTATTCAGTAACTACGGTATCAATAATCCTGATCTTCAGCGGTGGCAACGTTCAGCAAAACGCTTATTTAATCTGTTCACTGAAGAGTGCGCTTTTCTCCAGCAACCGAGCCATTCATTATAGTACAGACGTGAGAACGCTTTATTTATGAACAAAACACTGACAAAAACTGATTATTTGATGCGACTGCGTCGCTGTCGCTCCCTGGATACCCTGGAGCGGGTGATCGAAAAGAATAAGTATGAATTACCGGAAGATGAATTAGCGGTATTCTATTCGGCAGCTGACCATCGTCTGGCCGAGCTGACGATGAATAAGCTCTACGATAAAGTACCGGGTTCGGTCTGGAAGTTTGTCCGCTAATCTGCTCACCTGCATCTGACGGCATTGTCCCCACATTAAGTACCGGATATTCCTGCCTGCCGGCAAAGGATCGGCCCAGGCGGGTTTTGCCTGTCTGTCACACTGGGGAAGAAGTTCAGGGGGGGGAAAGTGGTGGGGGCCCTGCCAGCTACATCCCGGCACACGCATCACCTGCTACGGCTGCTTCCTTCCGGATCTGACCGAGTTCACAAGCTAGCATTGCGGGAGAACCAACAGGGCCCCCATTGACAAGCCCTCTTTACGAGAGCGGGGGCATTATCTGGGAAGGGGCTGGCAATTGCAAGCGTCGTCGGGACAACCGTTGTTTTCTTGAACAACCGCCGCGTTGATGCTTTCACCATCGCCTCTGCATGATAAAGTTAACCCTCTTTTTCCTGACGAAATAAGCACATGAATCAGCCTGACACTTTCCAGCAACGCATCTGGCAAATTGTTGCCGCGATTCCATCCGGGTGTGTCACGACCTATGGCGATGTGGCACGACTGGCCGGTTCGCCGCGTGCGGCACGTCAGGTCGGCGGTGTGCTGAGCCGGTTACCCGAGGGAACCACCCTCCCCTGGCATCGTGTCGTCAATCGTCACGGCATGATTTCGCTTCAGGGCGATCAGCTGATACGACAGCGGGATGCACTGGAAGCAGAAGGGATTGTGGTGAGTGATGCCGGTGAGCTGGATCTTGAAACGTATCGCTGGCGATTCGATGGCTGAAAAACGGGGCGGCTCTGCCGCCCCGTTTGCACATTACAGACGGGTGGGTGCAGGCACCGCCGCAGAAGGCGTGACCTGAGTCGGTGATGTCGAAGGCACGGTGGTCGCTGCGCCTGGCTGGGTTGGCATCGCCATTGAAGGCACCGGTACCAGCAGCAGTTCGGCTTTGGTGCCGCCCTGATTGATGACCGGTTTTACGCTGTCAGTGACAAAGGCCAGCTTGCCGTCGATCGCGATGGCGGCGCTTAACAGAATGCGTGCATTTGGCTGGATGTCAGCCGGGTTAAACGGCAGCACAAACTGGAACGGCGCCTGTTTGCCTTCCGTCCGCACCACGCGCTGTGACAGCACTTTTGACGGGGCGTCGGCAACAGACGCATCTGACAGCGTCACGGTTAATACCGCATCCGGCGGCAGCGCGATGCGCTGGCGAATAAAGACTGAACCGCTGACGTTAGGCTGCGCAATCGCCGCCGTCTGTCCGGCTACCGCAGAACCCAACGTTGGTGTTGGCACAGGTTTACTCTTGTCGGCACAGCCCGCAACAGCAACCGCCATAACTACCCCACTGAACACATGCCACAGTTTCATTGATGTCGTCTCCATTTGATCAAAATGATTGTCGGCAGCGAATCCTGCTTACAGCGTTTCACTCGCCGTATGTCCTTAATGTTGGCACAAAAATGAAATTTTGCCTGGCACAGGCAAAGCGGAAAGTCTGATTGACGTTAACTGGTCCGATCTTTCACACTGAGCAGGTCACTATATTGAGGAACGCGCCATGAGTCAGGCACTGCAAAATCTGCTGAATTTATTAAATCTGGAAAAACTGGAAGAAGGTTTATATCGCGGCCAGAGTGAAGATCTTGGCCTGCGCCAGGTGTTTGGCGGTCAGGTGGTGGGTCAGGCGCTCTATGCCGCAAAGCAAACCGTCGCGACCGATCGGACGATTCACTCCTTTCACAGCTACTTTCTGCGGCCCGGCGACAGCCAGAAAGCGATTATCTACGACGTCGAAACCCTGCGTGACGGCAAAAGTTTCAGCGCCCGCCGGGTCAGTGCCATACAGAATGGTCAGCCCATTTTTTATATGACCGCCTCATTCCAGTCACCGGAAAGTGGCTTTGAGCATCAGAATGCGATGCCACAGGTGGCAGGACCGGAAAATCTGGTCACGGAACAGGCGATGGCGCAGAAGATGGCGCACATGCTGCCGGAAAAACTGCGGGAGATATTTATCGCGGAACGTCCGCTGGAGATCCGCCCGGTGCAGATTCACAATCCGCTGCGCGGGCATGTGGACAAGCCTGAGCGGCAGGTCTGGATCCGCGCCAACGGTCCGCTGCCTGACGATCTGCGCATCCATCAGTATCTGCTCGGCTATGCGTCGGATCTCAATTTCCTGCCGGTTGCGCTGCAGCCACACGGCAAAGGCTTTTTAGAGGCGGATATGCAGGTCGCCACGATCGATCACTCGATGTGGTTCCATCGTCCGTTCGACTTCAGCGAGTGGCTGCTCTACAGCGTGGTAAGTACTTCAGCGTCAGGTGCCAGGGGGTTCGTACGGGGTGAGTTCTACAATCAGCAGGGGGCGCTGGTCGCCTCTACGGTGCAGGAAGGGGTGATGCGCCAGCGAAGCGAATAAAAAAAGGGGCGATAGCTCGCCCCTTTTTCACTGCTTATACTCTCACGCATTACTGGTTGTAAGCGTTCTCGCCGTGGCTGTTAACATCCAGACCTTCGCGTTCGTGCTCTTCCGGTACGCGCAGACCGACAATCAGATCGGCCAGTTTGAAGCCGATGAAGGCCACCACGCCAGACCAGACGATTGTGACGCCGACGCTGAAGAGCTGAACCCAGACCTGATGGCCCATGGTTACACCCTGCGCATAACCGACGCCGCCCAGTGAAGAGGAGGCAAACACGCCCGTCAGGATACAGCCAACAATCCCGCAGACGCCGTGCACGCCGAACACATCGCAGGGGTCGTCCACACGCAGCCATTTCTTCAGAGAGGTCACACCCCACAGACCCGCCAGTCCGCCAACCAGACCGATAATCAGTGCACCACCGACGCCAACATAACCACAGGCTGGGGTAATCGCGACCAGTCCGGCGATAAAGCCTGAACAGGCGCCCAGCAGAGAAGGCTTACCGCGCACCGCCCATTCGCCAAAGGTCCATGAGAGTACGGCACCCGCCGTTGCCACAACGGTGTTCAGGAACGCCAGTGCGGCAATTTCGTTTGCTGCTGAGGCAGAACCGGCGTTGAAGCCGAACCAGCCTACATAGAGGATCGCGGTGCCGGTGAAGACCATCGGCAGATTATGAGGTTTGAAAGCTTCTTTACCAAAGCCGGCACGTTTGCCAACCAGATACGCGCCCACCAGACCCGCTACCGCGGCGTTGATATGCACGACGGTACCGCCGGCGAAGTCCAGCGCGCCATCCTGCGCCAGGAAACCGCCTGCCCATACCATATGCGCGATAGGCAGGTAAGCCAGCGTCAGCCAGACACCGACGAAGATCAGTACGGCTGAGAAACGGATGCGTTCTGCAATGGCACCCACAATCAGGCCCACGGTGATACAGGCAAATGAGGCCTGGAATGCAACGTGGATATACTGATAGAAACTGCCCATTACCGCGGTCAGCTGGATATTCTTCAGCATGGCCCAGCCAAATCCGCCAAAGAAGGCGTTACCTTCGCTGAACGCCAGTGAATAGCCATAGACCATCCACAGTACGCACACCAGCGAGAAAGTGACGGCCACCTGCGTCAGCATCGACAGCACGTTCTTACCGCGAATCAGACCGCCGTAAAACAGCGCAATCCCTGGAATTGACATAAACAGCACCAGCGCGGTGCAAATCATCATAAATGCGTTGTCAGCCTTGTCCGCAACGGCAGGCGCAGCCATCGCGAGCGATGGTAACAGTGCCAGGCTGGTCAGGCCCAGCTTAGTCAGAACTTTATTCATTTTTATTCCATCCCATCACAATACTGAGTCGTAATTACAGAGCGGCTTCGTCGGTCTCGCCGGTACGAATACGAATGACGCGCTGCAGTTCAGCCACGAAAATTTTACCGTCGCCAATTTTTCCGGTGTAAGCCGCTTTACTGATGACATCCACAACTTCGTCCAGCTGATCGTCGGCAATAGCGATATCAATTTTGACTTTCGGCAGGAAGTTCACGCTGTACTCTGCGCCCCGATAGAGCTCGGCGTGCCCCTTCTGGCGGCCAAACCCTTTCACTTCGGAGACGGTCAGTCCCTGAATGCCGATAGAGGACAAAGCTTCACGCACATCCTCCAGCTTGAATGGCTTAATTACGACGGTAACCAGCTTCATTGGATCCCCTCCAGCGAGTAAATAGGTAACGTTTACGGACACACAGGGAGATAAGCAAAGGCTGTGCCAGTTAGCAAAAGCGGTGATAATCAGTGGGTCAGGCGGGATGGAGCAAGGAGGGGCTCTGCAGTGGCTCTGAAAAGGGGGAAAAGGAGAAAGCCGGTCAGCGCATCGGGATGCACTCCTTTGGTGCTTCAGGCGTCAAAGGAGTGCATTTATACAGATTAGTCCGATAAAACTGCGCAAAAAAGGTGCAGGTCAGGCTTCCGCGGTGGCAGGCACGCCCGACGCGAGATCATCTCCGGCCTGCTGAAGCTGATACATCTGCCAGTAGCGGCCCTGCATCGCCAGCAGTTGCTGGTGCGTGCCCTGCTCGACCACCCGGCCGCGATGGAGGACCAGGATTTTGTCGGCGTCGATAATGGTGGAGAGACGGTGAGCAATTACCACCAGCGTGCTGTGCTGACGCAGTCTGGCCAGCGTCTGCTGAATCGCCTGTTCCGTGCCGGAGTCAATATTAGCCGTGGCTTCGTCCAGAATCAGTATCTGCGGCAGATCGACCAGCACCCGCGCCAGCGCCAGCAGCTGCTTCTGCCCGACCGACAGGTTATTCCCCTGCTCACCCAGCCGGGTGTGAATCCCCTCCGGCAGAGCCTGCGCCAGGGGCGCCAGCCGGACCTGTTCCAGCACCGTCCAGACCGCCTCTTCGCTGATATCACGGCCCAGCCGGACATTGGCCAGCAGCGTATCCGCCAGCACCACCGGGTCCTGCTGCACCATGGCGATCCCGTGTCGCAGCACGCTATGGCTCAGATCCCCAATCGGCCGGTCATCAATGCGGATTTCACCGCGCGTCACCGGGTAGTAGCCCATTAGCAGATTTGCCAGTGTGCTTTTGCCGCTGCCGGTATGTCCGACCAGCGCCACAAATTCGCGCGGCGCCACCTCAAGATTGATGTCACTGAGCACATCGCGGTTTTCACGGTAGGCGAAACTCAGATTGTTCAGCGAAATGCGGCCGGAAGCCAGCGGCTGCTGACTTTCGCCATACTGCTGCTGCGCGGCATCCATGAGTTCGAAGATGCGCTCACCGGAGACCACCGCCTGCTGCAACATCGACTGCTGTGTGGTGAGCTCAATCAGCGGCTCATTCAGGCGTCCCAGATAGGTGATGAAGGCATAAAGCACACCGACTTCAAATACGCCAGGCACGGAGAAGCTGAACAGAACCAGCAGCCCGCACAGCACCATCGCGGAAAAGAGGCTCAGCAACGGGCGCAGTAGAAAGCCGTCGAGACGCAGCGTTTCCATCCGCGCCAGGTAGTGAGAGCGACTGGCCTCGCCCATCCGCTCGCCGAAGCGGGCCTGCTGACGAAACTGCTGGATCACGCTCATGCCGCTGATCACTTCGTTAAAGCCGTTGTTGATGTCGGCCAGATAACCGCGAACCCGGCGGGCAATTGGTGTACTGAAGCGCTGATAGATCACCATCACCATCAGCACCAGCGGGAAGATCATCATCGCCACCAGCGCCATGCGCCAGTCAAGGCTGAACATCGCCACCATCATGGCCCCGACCAGCGCGGCACTGCGCAGCACGGTTGAGACCACCGTGACGTAGAGATCGCGGATGACTTCGGTGTCGTTGGTCACGCGTGAAATAATCTGACCGACCGGCTGGGTATCGAAGGCGCTCAGCGGCTGACAGAGCGCGGCATTCATCACATCGCTGCGTAACCGCTGCACCACGCCGATCGCCGCCCGGTTGAATAACAGCGCCTGCCAGTAGTGGAGCGCGGCGGCCAGTAGCTGAAGCAGAATGAAACTGACCAGCAGGCCGGCGACCAGCCCCCAGGGCATCTGATGTTTCGCCACCAGATTGTCGATAAAGTAGCTGACCAGCACCGGTCCGGTCACTTCAGCAGCGGCCGCGATCCAGAGCAGGCCGACGGCCAGCGACAGGGATTTACGCCAGGGCTTACCGTAGCTCAGCAGGCGCTTCAGGGTAGGCCACAAGCGGGCAGACTTAGCCATGCGGCACTCCTTTCTCATTTTCATCATCATCCAGTGCGGCTTCCAGCTGCTGATAACGGAACATATCCCGATACCAGCCGGGCGTTCCGCTCAGCGTATCGTGGTCGCCGCGCTGGGCGACGCTGCCCTGCTGCATCACCAGAATTTCACTGGCTTCCGTCAGCGCCGATAAGCGGTGCGCGCTGATAATCAGCGTGCGTCCCTCTCCCCAGATGCGCAGGTTATGCAGAATTTCATGTTCGGTTCGGCCATCCACCGCAGAAAGCGCGTCATCCAGAATCAGGATTTCGGCATTCAGCAGCAGAGCCCGGGCAATGGAAAGGCGCTGCTTCTGTCCCCCGGAGAGCATCACACCCCGCTCCCCGACTTCCGTTTCATAACCCTGTGGCAGACGCAGGATATCGTCATGCACGCAGGCGAGCCTGGCGGCCTGTTCGATCTCCTGCCGGGTCGCGCCCGGTTTCCCCAGCGCAATGTTATTAGCCACGCTGTCAGAGAAGAGGAACGGCGTCTGGCTGACCACCGCCAGACGGCTGCGCCAGCTGTCGAGCCGCAGCTGCGGCAGCGGGATCTGGTGGTAGCGGATATCCCCCTGCTGAATGTCAAAGTGGCGCTGAATCAGGCTGAGCAGCGTGCTTTTGCCGCTGCCGGTCGGGCCGCACAGTCCCAGCATCTGACCGGGTTTCAGCTGAAAGCGGACATCGCTTAACACCGGCGCCGTGCTGGCCGGATAGTGAAAAGCTCGAATCGCCACCTGAAGCGTTCCGGGGTCAGGCGGCAGCGTTTTGTCACCATCTTCCACCGCCGGTGCTTCCGCCAGCAGCGCGCCGATGCGGCTCCATGCGGCACTGCCGCGTTCGACAATATTAAACATCCAGGCCAGCGCCAGCATGGGCCAGATCATCAGGCCGAGATACATCACGAAGCTGGTGAGCTGACCCAGCGTCATCTGATCATGCCACACCAGCCAGCTGCCGCCGCCAATCGCCAGCAGGTTTGAAAAGCCGATGGCGATATAGATAGTGGGATCGAAACGGGCATCAACCCGCGCTACGCGCAGGTTTTTCTCACCGGTGTCGCGGGCGATAGCGGAAAACTGCTGTGACTGATGCTGCTCAAGCCCAAAGGCTTTGATCATGCGGATGCTGGTCAGGCTCTCCTGCGTCTGGTCGTTAAGGCTGGAAAAGGCTGCCTGAGCCAGCTTAAAGCGATCGTGCAGTTGATTACCGTAACGATGGATGACGATCGCCATCACCGGCATCGGCACCAGCGAGAGCAGCGTCAGCTGCCAGCTGATCTGGGTGCTCATCACCAGCAGCACGCCACAGCCCATAACCAGCGAGTCCACCAGCGTCAGCACCCCTTCCCCGGCAGCAAACACCACCCGATCCACGTCGTTAGTGGCGCGCGCAATCAGGTCACCCGTGCGATGGCGCAGATAAAATGCCGGTTGCTGACGACTCAGCTGACGATAAAAATCTTCACGCAGCTCGACCGCCAGCTGGTAGGAGGCGCCAAACAGCAGCACGCGCCAGACATAGCGCAGCAGATAGACCACGACCGCCGTTGCCAACATGACCCCAATCCACATCATGATGCGACCGGTACTCATGGTGTCGCCTGTCACGCCGTCAACAATGATCCCCACCACATGCGGCGGCAGCAACTGCAGAACAGCAATAACAATCAGCAGGATGACCGCGCCCAGATAGCGTCGCCACTCCCGCAAAAAATACCAACTTAACTGACTGAATAATCGCACAGCGCTGTTCTCAATCTCAGGCCCCCAGAGGGGCAACGGGTAAAGCCGTGGTGTATTTAATCTCTTCCATGGCGAAGCTGGAGGTCACATCGATCAGGCCGGGCACGCCGTTGACTAATCGCTTATAGAAAGCATCATAGCTTTTCATGTCGGCCACCTGAATGCGCAGTAGGTAGTCATACTCGCCTGCCATGCGGTAAAAGGCCATCACCTCCGGCATGCTATTGACCACCGAGACAAAGGCCTGATACCAGTCACGGCTGTGCTGCCGGGTTTTAACAAACATAAACGCCGTCAGTGACAGGCCGATTTTGTCACCGTCCAGTAACGCCACCCGCGCGCGAATAATGCCATCATCTTCCAGTTTTTTCAGTCGCTTCCAGCAGGGCGTGGTCGTGAGGTTGACGGCATCTGCCAGCGCCTGCAGCGACAGCGTGCAGTCCTGCTGCAGCAGCGCAAGCAGCTTAAGGTCAGTTTTGTCTAACATTCGCGTCTCCGGGAGAATCATTTTCTCCATTAACGCGATTTTAGCGGTAATTTTGCAATCTCTTTTTCCTGCACGTGCCATAAAATAGCCGGACTGTTTATAACCGGATGACTGAGATGCAGACCTGCTGGATTCGCCACGCTATCAACGAAATTAACGCCGATTTTCAGCGATCGGCCGAGACGCATCTGATCCGTTTCGATCTGGCGGATTTTCCCGGCATCTGGTTCTACCTGAAAGATGAGAGTACCCATCCCAGCGGCAGCCTGAAGCATCGCCTGGCGCGCTCCCTGTTTCTTTATGGCCTCTCTAACGGCTGGATTAAACAGGATACGCCGATTATTGAAGCCTCGTCAGGCAGCACGGCTGTTTCTGAGGCCTACTTCGCACGGCTGCTGGGACTGCCCTTTATTGCGGTGATGCCAGCCAGTACAGCAAAACGGAAAATTGAGCAGATCGCCTTTTATGGCGGGCGGTGTCATTTTGTCGAGGATCCCTGCCAGCTCTACGCGGAATCTGAGCGGCTGGCGCGTGAACTGAACGGCCACTTTATGGATCAGTTTACCTATGCTGAGCGTGCAACCGACTGGCGCGGCAATAACAACATCGCGGAGAGCATTTTTCGTCAGATGCAGCATGAACCCTATCCGATCCCTCATACGGTGATTATGAGTGCGGGCACCGGCGGCACCTCCGCCACACTGGGGCGCTATATCCGCTATCAGGGACTCGAAACGAAACTGCTGGTGGTCGATCCCCAGCACTCGGTGTTTTTCGATTACTGGCAGCAGCGTGATGCCACCCTGACCAGCACCCGTGGCAGCCTGATCGAGGGGATTGGCCGTCCGCGGGTCGAGCCATCATTTATGCCCGATGTGATCGACGAAATGATCAAAGTGCCGGACGGCGCAACGCTGGCCGCGATGCTGAAACTGGAAAAGATTCTGGGACGCAAGCCGGGTGCCTCTACCGGCACCAACTTCTGGGGCATGATGCAGGTGGCGAAACGCTTACGGGCGGCAAATCAGTCAGGCGCGCTGGTCACGCTGTTATGTGACAGTGGCGAACGCTATCCCGACAGCTACTATCAGCCGGAATGGGTGGCAAAACATATCGGTGACATCACGCCGTGGCAGCGCGAGCTGGCGTAAAAAACCGGACTTCCTGTCCGGTTCACGGCAATCCTCAGCATTCGGGGGAATACGCGAGGTGGGGTGTCGCCAGCCAGTGATTTAAATAATGGGACACCGCCTGTGTCCCGCAATGCCCTAACACCGGCAGATGCGGAAGCGCCCTCTTTAACTGCGCCATCGCATTGCCCATGATGAAACCCTGCCCGGCCTGAGCCAGCATCTCGCGATCGTTCATCGCATCCCCGAACGCCATACACTCCGCCATGGTCAGGGAGAGGTGGTCACACAGCAGCGCCAGCGCGCTGCCCTTGTTGCAGTTTGCGGGCAACACTTCAAGACAATCCTCCGCAGAGAAACAGATGTTGACCTGATCGCCCAGCACGGCATCCAGCTGCGTTTTAAGCTGACACAGGTGCTGATGCCGATCGATGAAGCAGATTTTTGTTACCTGATGCGCGGGCAACGTTTTAAGGTCGCACAGCTGATAGCCAAATCCGCTCATCTGATGCGCCACCAGCAGTTCAGGCTGCGGCCGGTCGGTAAACCAGCCCTGGTCGTTAAAGATGTGCATCGTGGCAGTCGTCTCCCAGTGACGATGGATCACCTCTTCGGCGACGGCAGAAGGCAGATCGCATCCAAACAGCCGCGTACCCTGCCGGTCATGTATGCGGGTGCCATTCCCCGTGATAAGCCAGGCGGGCAGAATCATTTTTTCCCGCAGAATCTGCATCTCCAGCAGATGGCGGCCCGTCGCCAGCGCGAGATGAAGACCCCGTGAATGTAACGCCTGAAGACTCTCCAGTGTCTGCTGTCCCAGCTGGTGATCCGGCAACAGCAATGTGCCATCCATATCGAACGCGGCTAAACGCATCATGACTCTCCTCCTGCTGAAAAGTTGAGTCCCACTATTGCCTGTTAATTACGGAACTAATAGTGAATACTTTTAAAAAATTGTTCCGGGTTTACGATGCGCGAACTTCACCGTATTCATCAGTTTCAGCGCCTGTGGCAGCAGAGTCAGGGGGCGCCTCAGCAGACCTGCGTGGCGGAGATGGCCCGTCACTGCATCTGCAGCGAGCGTCATCTGCGCACGCTGCTGTCACACTGGCAGCAGGCGGGCTGGCTCAGCTGGCGGGGTGAAGCGGGCCGGGGTAAACAGGGCCTGGTCACTTTTCTGCGCACGCCTGAAGCGTTACGCCAGCAGCTGCTGCAACGGCAGCTCGATACCGGCGCGGCGGCAGACGCCTTGCAGCTGCTGGATCTGCCGCCGGAGCGGCTGATGACTCTGCTGCGCCCGATGATGGGGGGACAGTGGCAGAACGATACGCCGGTGCTGCGCATCCCCTACTATCGCCCGATGGAGAGCACAGCGCCGCATCAGATTACCGGTCGGGCTGAACAGCATCTGGTGCGCCAGATCTACTCCGGCCTGACCCGCTTTGAGCAGGATGCACCGGTCGGCGATCTGGCTCATCACTGGCAGCACGATGAAACGGGATGTCACTGGCTATTCTGGTTACGGCCTCAGCTGAGGTGGCACAACGACGAGCCGGTTCAGGCGGAGCAACTGGTGTCGCAGTTTCGTCAGCTGTTGCAGGAACCGCGCGTCGCACTGCTGCTGGCCGACGTGGAGAGCGTGGAAGCGCCGCATCCGCTGGCCCTGCGTTTTGTGCTGCGGCAACCTGATTTCTGGCTACCGCACCGGCTGGCGCATCTGCTGTGCCTGCTGCCCCATCCCGATCATCCCGCCATCGGCAGCGGTCCGTGGAAACTGCGTCACTTCAGCCCTGAACTGGTCAGGATGGAGAGTCATGCGCAGTGGCATCTGCAGCGTCCGCTGTTGCAGGCGGTGGAGTACTGGATTACGCCACAACTGTTCGACCCCCGCCTGGGCAGCAGCTGTCGTCATCCGGTGCAGATCGCCATCGGCGATGCCGCCGAGCTTAAGACGCTGCAACCGGTCAGCAACAGCATCAGTCTCGGTTTCTGCTATCTGCTCTGCCGCCCGCGTGACGGATTTACTGCCGAACAGGCGCACAGCGTTTTCCATCTGATCCAGCAAAGCGGCATCGTCAGCCGGCTGCCTCTTGATGAAGGCTTAATTACGCCCAGCAACGAACTGTTGCCTGGCTGGCCGGTGCCGCCGATCGAGGCGATGCCAGGCCCCCTGCCCGCCACGCTGACACTCCACTATCAGCTGCCGGTTGAGCTGCATCAGATGGCGCAGGCGTTATGTGAATTACTCAGGCAGCACGGCTGTCATCTCCAGGTGTTTTTTCATCCGGTCAAAAGCTGGCAAACCATTCATCAGCTTGATGAGGCCGACCTGGTGATGGGCGATCGACTGATTGGCGATGCCCCGGTGTTTACACTGGCGACCTGGCTGGCACTGGACCCGCTGTGGCGGCCTCTGTCAGCGACCCCGCAGGGCAAAGCGGTACAGAGACAGCTGCTGGCTATCCAGCAGATTGCTGACGGTGAGGCCCGCTCCCGCGCGCTGCATCAGCTTTATCATCAGCTGATGGCGGACGGCATCCTGCTGCCGCTGTTCAACTATCGCTACCAAATCTACGCGCCGCCCGGCGTCGAAGGGATTGAACTCAATACGCTGGGCTGGTTCGATTTCAGCCGCGCATGGATTCCGCCGCCGATTGATCCGCCGTGCAGCTGTTCAGCGGCGGAATGAGGCATTACCATAAGCGCAAAATTACTTATCAGGGAAATGCCATGAAACGCGCTGTTGTTGTTTTCAGCGGTGGACAAGATTCCACAACCTGCCTGGTTCAGGCTTTAGCACTTTATGATGAGGTGCACTGCGTCACCTTCGATTACGGACAACGCCATCGGGAAGAGATTGAGGTGGCCCGGGATCTGGCTATCAGGCTGGGTGCGCGCGCGCACAAAGTGCTGGATGTCACCATGCTGAACGAACTCGCCGTCAGCAGCCTGACGCGCGATAGCATTCCGGTACCCGCCTACAATCCTGACGCCACCGGATTACCGAGTACCTTTGTGCCGGGTCGCAATATTCTCTTTCTGACGCTGGCCTCGGTTTATGCCTATCAGGTAGAGGCCGAAGCGGTGATCACGGGCGTCTGCGAAACCGATTTTTCCGGCTATCCCGATTGCCGCGATGAGTTTGTTAAAGCCATGAACCAGGCGGTCACGCTTGGCATGGCGCGCACTCTCCGCTTCGAGACGCCGCTGATGTGGCTCAATAAGGCGGAAACCTGGGCGCTGGCGGACTACTGGCAGCAACTGCCGCTGATTCGCGAAGAGACGCTGACCTGCTATAACGGCGTGAAAGGTGACGGCTGCGGTGAGTGTGCAGCCTGTCATTTACGGGCCAACGGCTTAAAGGGTTATCTCAACGATCGTGCGGGCGTGATGGCCGCAATGAAAGCAAAGAGCGGCCTTAACTGAGGCCGACAGTGATGGCGGCAGCGATCGGGTTTGCCGCCTTTTTTCTCTCATGCCATCAGGCGCATCAGTCGCTCCCGCAACGCCCCTTCCAGGGTGACCGCCTTCTGGGTGCGCAAATCGATGCAGACAAAGGTCAGCGCAGCATCGGCAACCACTGTCTCCTGGCCTGCCAGCAGCACCCGCTGTGCGATGACGCCACTCCTGCCATTTAACTGCGTAATCTCACTGTCGATGGTGAGTACGTCGCCCAGTACGGCCGGGCGACGGTAGTTGATGTTAATATTGACCACCACAAACGCCAGTTTCTGCTCCTGCAGCCAGTGGAATGCTTCAGCCTCTTCCAGCCATTGCCAGCGCGCCTCCTCAAGAAATTCAAGATAACGCGCATTGTTAACGTGCTGATAGACATCCAGATGGTAGCCGCGCACTTTTATGGTGGTCTGCATGGTCATGCTCTCCTGCTTTGGGTGAACTGGTTGGACCTGTTCACTGTAGCAGAGCCGCCGGTTCAGCGCGGGTTATGCATCACAGATGCGTGTTGCCTCACAATTTCAGCCGGCCTGCATTACGTTCTATCAGCGCATTCCCGATCCCCGGCACTTCGCTGAGTTGCTGGATCGCGCTGAACGGTCCGTACTGTTCGCGATAGCTGACAATGGCCTGGGCCTTTTTCAGCCCCACGCCGTTCATCACGGCAGAGAGCTGTTCGGCCGTCGCATTGTTGATGCTGACCTGACCCGGCTGAGCAACGTCGCTGATCGCTTTTTCCGGGGCAGGCAATGCGTTCTGGCTGATGGACGTGCTGGCAGGATCGGGGGCCGCAGCGACGCTGCTGTGGCAGAACGCGCCGCCCAGCGCGAGTGAGAGATAGAGGGCAACGACTTCATGTTTAGCCATGCTGTGTTTCTCCTTGTGTGTAAACAGCAGCGACAGAGTGTCACGACAGTACACAAGGCACAAAAGCGGGATTTCAGAAATGGAAAAGGCCGCGAATGCGGCCTTGGGTTATTACAGTGATTTCGCGGTTTCTGCGAGGCTTACTGCATTTGTGCGGCTGCGCCGTACTTGATTTTTGCCTCTTTGCGCAGATTTTGCAGTAACGCTTCAAAGGCCAGTTGGGCATTGTTCTGCGTGACACCTTTGACCATTTCATCAATCTGCGCCTGTGGCATGGTGCCGGTTTTCACCTTATCCACGGCCACCAGCACTACGTTGCCCTGCATATCTTCACTCACGCCCCATGATGGTTTGTTATCCGCAGGCTGAGGCAGATTAAAGGCAGCCTGTGCCACCGGATCCTGTACGTTGCGATCGACCGTTTTACTGGCGCTCAGCGTCAGGCCTGCTGCGGTCAGCGCATCCTGCTTACCGGCTTTAAGCGCATCCAGCAGTTTGTCCGCCTGGGCTTTCGCCTGCTGCGTCGCTTTATCATGCTTCAGCGTGTCGGTGATCTGCGCCTTAACCTGATCCAGCGGTTTTACCGCTTCCGGTTTGTGATCGCTGATACGCAGCACAAAGGCGCGGTCGCCATCCACGCTGATGATATCGGAGTTATTACCCGGCGCACCGTTCTGTCCCACCAGGCCACCGTTAAAGATAGCCTGCTTCACCGGATCAAAGTTAAGCGCGTCTGGCAGTGAATCCTGACTGAACCAGCCGGTCTCCTGCGCCTTCAGACCGGAAGCCTGCTCGGCACCCGCCAGTGACTCATTATCGTTGCTCGCCGCTTCGCTGACTTTCTGCTGCAGTTTGTAGAAGGCATCAACGCCCTTCTCCTGCTTCACTTTCGCGGCAATCGCGCTGTGAACGTCAGCCAGCGGCTTAACCTGCTCTGCCTGGATATCGTCAAGACGCACGACCAGGAAGCCCACTGACGATTTGATCACGCCCGACATCTGGCCTTTCTCTGTCAGGCCCGCATTTTTCAGCTCATCCGGTGTGGTAGACGGTTCCAGCCAGCCCATGTCGCCGCCCTTACGCGCGGAGATAGGGTCAATGGATTTGGCTTTTGCCACGTCCGCGAAAGAGGCGCCCGCTTTCAGCTGAGCCAGAACGGCATTAGCATCCGCTTCCGTTTTGGTCTGGATAACGCTGTAGCGGGTACGCTGTGGCTGCGTGTAGTCCGCTTTATGCTGATCGTACCAGGCCTGAATATCCGCCTCGCTGGCATCCTGCTGCATGCTGGCGGCATCCATCAGGATGTAGCTGACGCGGAACTGCTCTGGTGCCATAAAGCTGCTTTTATGCTGCTGATAATACTGGCTGATTTCGTCATCGGTGACGGTCTGTTTCGCCGCCAGCGCGTTCACATCCAGCGTCGCCTGACGGATATCACGCTGCTGTGACACCAGGTCCACCAGCCGGCTCGCTTCGCCTTTCAGCGTGAAGTCGGTATTGGCAACGGCATTGATCAGCTGTTGATTGGAGAGCTGTTTACGCAGCGCTTCAGCATACTGGTCAGCACTGAACCCCATGCTGCCGATCAGATTGAGGTATTTCGCATTATCGAATTTACCGTTGGTCTGAAAAGCCTGCTGGTTGAAGATAGCCTGTTTGACCTGATCGTCACTGATGCTGAGGTGGAGATCTTTGATATAGCTGTCAAGCAGCGCCCGGTCGATTAACTGAGACAGCGCCTGCTGACGCATCTGCTGCATGTAACCGTCGTTGCTGGCCAGCTGAGAGAACTGGTCACCCAGCATCTGCTGCTGACGACTGCGTTCGCTGTTGAACGCCTGCTCCAGCTGCGCGCGGCTAATCTCCTGACCGTTTACTTTGGCCGCATAGTCGTTATTGCCGCCAATCAGATAGTTGCCAACGCCCGTCAGCACAAAGGAGAGGATAATCAGCCCCAAAATAATCTTGAGCACGACATGGTTCGACGCCGCGCGTAAATTGTCCATCATGGTATGGCAACACTCCGCTGTAGTGTGAATGTAAAGCCCGGTCGCCCTTCGCCTCTGGCTGGCGACTCACGCAACTGCTGGCTTAGCTGGCAGTCTCAATCCGGTCCAGGTCCATCTAACGGCCCGATTTTCACCGATTAAAACAAAAAAGGCACATCTCATTGATGTGCCCGTATGTTACATGAGAACGCGTTCATCGTCCTCTCATCCACTGAAGAAAATGCGTCAATGAATCTGTTCGTTATTCTTAATTGACTGCGTCTTTCAAGGCTTTACCGGCACGGAAACCTGGCACTTTACCGGCCGGGATCGTGATCTCTTTACCGGTTTGCGGGTTGCGGCCAGTACGCGCAGCACGGTCACGTACAGAAAAAGTACCGAAACCGACCAGAGCCACTTCATCACCGTCTTTCAGCGCATCAGAAACAGAGCCCATAAATGCATCTAAAACACGTCCCGCTGCCGCTTTAGAAATGTCAGCATCAGCAGCAATTTTGTCGATCAATTGTGACTTATTCACTCTCTTCATCCCCTCTTTTATTATTTCACATCGTACCCCGGCTTCCCGCCGGGTACGAACGCGCAGCAAGTTATATCAAGCCTGTGGAGCCGAAACAACGGAATTTCTCTGAGAACGTCATGCCGGCAGCCACCTAAATTAGCGGCACAAAAAAAAGCTGGCAAGCGTCAATTGCCTTGCCAGCTTCGCTTTTTAACGGTTTATGCCGCTAATCACTATTTTGCTGTTGCGACCTGCATACCGTATGGCGCATTTTCCAGTGCCAGATTCAGCACCTCTTCAATGCGTTTCACCGGATGAATCGCCAGATCGGCAATCACGTTCTGAGGAATATCTTCCAGATCACGCTTGTTGTCGTCCGGGATCAGTACGGTTTTGATGCCACCACGGTGTGCGGCCAGCAGTTTCTCTTTCAGGCCGCCAATCGGCAGCACCTGACCACGCAGGGTGATCTCACCGGTCATTGCCACATCGGCGCGCACCGGGTTACCGGTCAGACAGGAGACCAGCGCGGTGCACATGGCGATACCGGCACTTGGGCCATCTTTTGGCGTCGCGCCTTCCGGAACGTGAACGTGAATATCACGTTTTTCGTAGAAGTCACCATTGATGCCCAGCTTCTCGGCACGGGCACGCACCACGGTCAGCGCAGCCTGAATCGACTCCTGCATCACTTCACCCAGCGACCCCGTATAAGTCAGCTTGCCTTTACCCGGCACACAGGCGGTTTCGATGGTCAGCAGATCGCCGCCCACTTCGGTCCACGCCAGTCCGGTCACCTGACCGACACGGTTTTCGCTGTCAGCACGGCCATAGTCGAAGCGCTGAACGCCCAGGAAATCCTTGAGGTTCTCGCCATCGATGGTGATGTGCTTTTTCGTCTTGTCCATCAGCAGTGACTTCACCGCTTTACGGCACAATTTCGACAGCTCACGCTCAAGGCTACGCACCCCGGCTTCGCGGGTGTAGTAGCGAATGATGCCGATGATGGCGCTGTCTTCAACCGTGATCTCACTGGCCTTCAGGGCGTTACGCTCAATCTGCTTCGGCAGCAGATGCTGCTTAGCGATGTTCAGTTTTTCATCTTCGGTGTAACCCGACAGACGAATCACTTCCATACGGTCAAGCAGCGGAGCCGGAATGTTCATGGAGTTTGACGTGGCCACGAACATCACATCGGAAAGGTCATAGTCGACTTCCAGGTAGTGATCGTTGAACGCAATGTTCTGTTCCGGATCGAGGACTTCCAGCAGCGCCGACGCCGGATCGCCACGCATGTCCGAGGACATCTTGTCGATTTCATCCAGCAGGAACAGCGGGTTTTTCACCCCGACTTTTGCCATTTTCTGAATGAGTTTACCCGGCATTGAGCCGATGTAAGTCCGACGGTGACCACGGATTTCCGCTTCGTCACGCACGCCACCCAGTGCCATACGCACATATTTACGTCCGGTCGCTTTGGCGATCGACTGACCGAGGGACGTTTTACCTACCCCTGGCGGTCCGACCAGGCAGAGAATCGGCCCTTTGATTTTGCTGACGCGACTCTGAACCGCAAGATACTCGAGAATACGATCCTTCACGCGCTCCAGGCCGTAGTGATCAGTATCCAGTGTCTCCTGCGCTTTACGCAGATCTTTCTTCACTTTGCTGCGCGCGTTCCACGGAACCTGTACCATCCAGTCGATGTAGCCACGCACCACGGTCGCTTCCGCCGACATCGGAGACATCATTTTCAGCTTCTGCAGCTCAGCTTCGGCTTTCTCGCGCGCCTCTTCCGGCATTTTTGCCGCGTCGATTTTGCGTTTTAACGCTTCATATTCGTCCGGCGCGTCATCCATCTCGCCCAGCTCTTTCTGAATAGCCTTCATCTGCTCATTCAGATAGTACTCGCGCTGGCTCTTCTCCATCTGCTTCTTAACACGGTTGCGAATACGCTTCTCAACCTGCAGCAGATCGATTTCAGATTCCATCATCGCCATCAGATATTCCAGACGTTCGTTAACGTCGGACATCTCCAGCACAGACTGTTTGTCTGCCAGTTTCAGTGGCATATGTGCAGCAACGGTGTCGGCAAGGCGCGCCGCATCGTCAATATTGTTCAGTGAGGTCAGCACCTCAGGTGGGATCTTTTTATTCAGTTTGATGTAGCCTTCAAACTGGTTGATCGCCGTGCGCACCAGCACTTCCTGCTCGCGCTCTTCAATTTCCGGCGAAACCAGGTATTCAGCTTGTGCCACAAAATGGTCACCGTTATCGGCCAGCGTCGTGATATGGGCGCGCTGTAAACCTTCGACCAGAACTTTGACGGTGCCATCCGGCAGTTTCAGCATTTGCAATACTGATGCCACGGTCCCTACTGAAAAGAGATCGTTAATGCCAGGTTCATCCGTTGAAGCCTCTTTCTGTGCGACCAGCATGATTTTTTTATCATGATCCATTGCGGCTTCAAGGCACCGAATTGATTTTTCCCGGCCAACAAACAACGGAATTACCATGTGCGGATAAACCACCACGTCGCGCAGCGGCAACACGGGGATTTCAATGCGTTCAGAACGCTCAGGATTCATAGAGCTCTCTCTTTGTTTAATGTCCGCCAGGTGATGGGAACCGCATCAGGCAGGTATGCAGTTAAACCCACAGGTATCTGAGTATATGGGGATGATTGTCTGACATTCAACGTCACAGAGGCGAGAAAAGCAAAAGGGGAAACATTTTCCCCTTTTTTAAGATAACAATGTGGACGATCTGTTTAATTATTCGCCAGATGCCTGCGCTTCGTGCTTACCGTAAATCAGCATCGGTTCAGACTGACCGTCAATAACTGACTCATCAATCACTACTTTTTCGACGTCATCCATAGAAGGCAGGTCATACATCGTTTCCAGTAACGCGCCTTCAACGATCGAACGCAGACCACGTGCACCGGTTTTACGTGACATCGCTTTTTTCGCGATAGCGGTTAACGCCTCGTCACGGAACTCCAGCTCAACGCCTTCCAGGTTGAACAGCGCCTGGTACTGTTTGGTCAGGGCATTCTTCGGCTCACGCAGAATCTGAATCAGGGCTTCTTCACTCAGCTCGCTCAGGGTCGCCACAACAGGCAGACGACCGATGAACTCAGGGATCAGACCAAATTTGATTAAATCTTCAGGTTCACACTGTGAAAGCAGTTCGCCTTCGCTGGCTTTCTGCGATTTCCCTTTCACGGTTGCGCCGAAGCCGATACCGGATCCGGTTTCAACACGCTGCGAGATCACTTTGTCCAGACCGGCGAATGCGCCGCCACAGATAAAGAGAATTTTAGAGGTATCAACCTGCAAAAATTCCTGCTGAGGATGCTTACGTCCGCCCTGCGGTGGAACCGCGGCTACAGTACCTTCAATCAGCTTCAGCAGCGCCTGCTGAACACCTTCGCCTGACACGTCACGGGTAATCGACGGGTTGTCAGACTTACGTGAAATTTTATCGATTTCATCGATGTAGACGATGCCGCGCTGCGCTTTCTGCACGTCATAGTCACACTTCTGCAGCAGCTTCTGGATGATGTTTTCGACATCTTCACCCACGTAACCCGCTTCAGTCAGCGTGGTTGCGTCAGCCATGGTGAACGGTACATCCAGCAGGCGCGCCAGCGTCTCAGCCAGCAGCGTTTTACCACTACCGGTCGGACCAATCAGCAGAATGTTACTTTTGCCCAGCTCAATACCGTTGCTGGTATCGCCATTGCGCAGACGTTTGTAGTGGTTGTAAACCGCAACCGCCAGCACTTTCTTCGCTCTCTCCTGACCGATGACATAATCATCAAGGTGATGGCGAATTTCATGTGGGGTTGGCAACGCACTGCGTTCACGATGCGGGGCAACTTCTTTGATCTCTTCGCGAATGATGTCGTTGCACAGGTCAACACACTCATCGCAGATATACACTGACGGCCCGGCAATCAGCTTTCGCACTTCATGCTGGCTTTTGCCGCAAAAAGAGCAGTACAGCAACTTTCCTGAACCGTCTTTGCGCTTATCTGTCATCAGTTAACCTCTTCTTGTTCTCAGGCCGTACCTGCGTACGGCGCAGGCCGTGCAGTGACGGCCGAAATTCATTCAACCCGTAATAGTACCGTTGTCCTGTTAACTATAGACCAGGGACAAGGGTAAGTCGGGTCTTATTGGCGATGCGTCAGAATTGAATCGACTAAGCCATACTCTACCGCTTCACTGGCAGAGAGGAAACGGTCACGCTCGGTGTCGCGCTCAATTTCTTCCAGCGATTTACCGGTGTGCTCAGCCATCAGCTCATTCATACGCTGTTTCACCTTCAGGATCTCGCGCGCATGGATTTCGATGTCTGACGCCTGGCCCTGATAGCCGCCCAGCGGCTGGTGGATCATGACGCGTGAGTTTGGCAGGCAGAAACGTTTACCTTTGGTCCCCGCGGTCAGCAGGAAAGCGCCCATGGAACAGGCCTGGCCCATACAGATGGTGCTGACGTCCGGCTTGATGAACTTCATGGTGTCGTAAATCGACATGCCAGCCGTGATCACGCCGCCCGGTGAGTTAATGTAGAGATAGATATCTTTTTCCGGGTTTTCCGCTTCCAGAAACAGCATCTGCGCGACGATCAGATTCGCCATATGGTCTTCGACCTGGCCGGTCAGGAAGATCACACGCTCTTTCAGCAGACGGGAGTAAATGTCGTAAGAACGCTCACCACGCGAAGTCTGTTCAACAACCATTGGCACCAGCGCATTGTGCGGTGCAGTATATTCACGATCGCCACTGTATGACATTACCGTCTCCTGGATAAATTTCATTGGCAACATTCTGTACCGATTCTACGAAAGACGCGCGGGAAACTCCACGCCACGTCTCTTTCCGACACCTTCAGGACGGTTAATCAGCCAGCCTCACTCTTCTTCCTGCATACTCCCTATATCTGGGGATAGTGCACGCCTGTTTCAAGCATAACAATCTTTTCCCTGTTCGCTAACCCGGAAAAAGCGATGCGTGAATAATTTGCTGGTTAATTAAGCAAATAGAGGGGAAGAATCGCGTGCTGCGCGTCAAAACAAAAAAGCCCGCGACTTTTCAGTCGCGGGCTTAGCACATACCGTTAAAGGTCTGATCAGGCCTGAGCGGTCTGGTTCATCAGATCCTGGAAGTTGGTCTCTTTCTCGGTCACTTTCGCTTTCGCCAGGACCGCTTCAACCGCCTGCTCTTCCAGCGCAACGTTGCGCATGTTGTTCATCAGCTCGTTATTCTTGCTGTAGAACTCGATCACTTCCTGCGGATCTTCATACGCAGAAGCCATCTCTTCGATCATGGTGTTAACGCGTGCTTCATCCGCTTTCAGCTCATGGGTACGAATCACTTCGCCCAGCAGCAGGCCGACAACAACACGGCGTTTCGCCTGCTCTTCGAACAGTTCACGAGGCAGTTCCAGCGCCTGCTGCTCATTGCCACCAAAACGCTGTGCAGCCTGACGACGCAGAACGTCGATTTCGCTATCAACCAGCGCAGCAGGAACGTCGATTTCGTTAGCCGCAACCAGACCGTCGATCGCCTGAGATTTGATGCGGTTACGGATAGCGCCTTTCAGCTCGCGATCCATGTTCTTACGGACTTCAGTGCGCAGACCGGCAACAGAACCATCTTCAACGCCGAAACGTTTGATGAACTCTTCAGTCAGTTCTGGCAGCTCGCGCGTTTCAACTTTCTTCAGCACGATCTCGAACTTCGCGTCTTTCCCTTTCAGGGTTTCTGCGTGGTAGTCGTCCGGGAATTTCACGTCAATGGTGAACGTCTCGCCCGCTTTGTGACCCACGATGCCTTCTTCAAAGCCTGGGATCATGCGGCCCTGGCCCATGGCCAGAACGAAATCAGAGGCTTTGCCGCCTTCAAACTCTTCGCCGTCAACGGAACCGTTGAAGTCGAGGGTCGCGCGATCTTCTGCACCGGCTGCTGCGTCGCTTTCAATCCAGTTAGCCTGCTGCTTGCGCAGGGTATCCAGCATGGTGTCAACGTCAGCATCGGTAACTTCAACCAGAGGTTTTTCGACTTCGATGTTTTCCAGGCCTTTCAGCTCAACTTCCGGATACACTTCGAACTCAACCGCGTAGGTGAAATCCTGACCTTCTTTGTACTCGCCTGGCACGTAGTTAGGTGCGCCAGCCGGGTTGATTTTTTCTTTGATGATGGCGTCAACGAAGTTGCGCGTCATCAGCTCGCCCAGCACGTCCTGGCGGACAGAAGCGCCGTAACGCTGTGCGACGATGTTCATCGGCACTTTGCCTTTACGGAAACCATCGATGCGAACTTTCCTGGCAACGTCAACCAGTTCTTTTTTTACTGCGCTTTCGATGCTGTCAGCAGCGACAGTAATCGTAATGCGACGGCCCAGGCCCTGAGTGGTTTCTACAGAAACTTGCATCTTGTTACCTCAAAAAATCACGTGCTCGGTCAACTTCAGACACCACACATCGTGAAATGCGCCGTATCCAACAACCGGGACGGCTTCCGTGAAGAGAACCTGATCCCTGTTACCAGAAGCGTCCCGAAGACATTCCGGAAAAATAGACGCAGCATTATAGCGGCATCGCTGGAATGAGTCGAGGATGGTAACTCACCACTTTTCAGCAGCTTTGCTGCTTTTTTGAGCCAGGGATCGCGTTTTTCGCTAAATAAACGAAAAAACGGCCCGCAGGCCGTTTCAGAGAAGGGAGATCAGGCGAGGGTTCCGGCCCCACGACAGTTCGGCGAAGCCAGCACGGTATCCTGCAATCCTTCCCACTCTTTCAGTGTGTAGGTGTGCAGGGCTAAGGCATGGACGCTGCCGGCGAGTTCTGCCGCCAGTTCGCCATAAATCAGACGGTGACGCGCCAGAAAGCGCTGGCCTGCAAAGCAGTCGCTGACAATGACCACTTTGAAGTGACTTTCGGAACCGGCAGGCACATTATGCCGGTAACTTTCGTCATGCACTTCCAGATGAGCTGGCTGAAATGCCACACGCAGCTTTTCTTCTATTTGTTCGCGGATCATGGCTATTACTCCTCAATGGCGAGCGCGGTGCCCCATCTCATTCAATCTTAGTCGCTTTTACTGCGCTTACCCGTCAGCCGACACGAAATATTCGCTCAGGCGTCGGCCAGCTTCCGGCGCGCATCATAACGCAGCTGAAACGAACAGCAAACAGACCCGCCAGTGACCCCGCGCAAAACATCTTCAGAGACAATTTCCCCTGGCGCAGGGCTTTTTTCACTGCCGGGCAATGCTATGATGAACGCCATTTTTGCAAACCAACCCCCTGACACCAACGAGAAAA